>NZ_JAFCUQ010000007.1:0-268006 GCF_049896625.1 Pseudomonas sp. TWP3-1 | reverse complement strand
CCAGCGAACAAAACCCGCAGCGTCTTCAAAACCCTCAGCTCACCGGGTGGCGGCGGCTACAACGAACTGCGCATCGAAGACAAAAAAGGCGCCGAACAAATCTACATCCACGCCCAGCGCGACTGGGACGAAAACATTGAACACGATCAGAAAATCCGCGTCGGTAACGAACGCCACGACACGGTGATCAAGAACACTTACACCGAACTCAAAGCTGAAGAACACCGCACCACGATTTCCGACCGCAAGATCGAAGCACGCTCGGATGACCACCTCACGGTTGGGCAGAACCAGCATGTGAAGCTTGGGACGGCGCAACTGACCAGCGCTGGCAAAGAGATACATCTCAAGGCCGGACAGAATATGGTTATCGAAGCAGGTACGGAACTTACCGTGAAAGCCGGCGATAGGTTCATCAAGCTTGATGCGGGTGGCATCACTGTCGTGGGGCCGGTCATCAAGTTGAATGCCGGAGGTGCGGCGGGTGTCGGGACCGGGAATGCCGCGCTCCTGCCGCTGGTGCCGCTGCCCGCTGCTTCAGACAAGGCCGGTGAGGTACCGGAGCGTGGCGAGTCGCAACCGGCGCCGGAAGTTATCCATAAACTCAGCGCAACCATCAGTGCTGTACCCGGTCATCCCGGTTACGAAGATGAGCCCTATACGCTTTTCGCCGATGGCGCCGTGATTCAGCAAGGTCTTACGGGCGACGACGGTAAAATCAGATTTGATCACGTCCCCGGCACCCAGGTTTATGCAGTTGAACTGGTGAATGGCCATCGCTTCGAGATTGAACCCAAAGAGGAAAGCAGCCAATCAGCGGCACAGAACCAACAACTGGCACGTCAGGGTTACCGCGACTATCACGCGCACGTCGATCAGCTCGAAGCGATGAGCTCGACGGATGACTACCGTGCCGTTAAGTTGAACCCCGCCAGCAAGCCGAAGAGCCATTGAGTGCAGGAAGCAATCGAATGACGACGGATTACAGCAAAGAAGTTATCCAATTGACGCCTAAAGAACACAAGTCCACTTCCTTGACCATGGACTGGTTCGCGAGGAAAGCGCTCTACCCACCACGTGCCGGCATACATGTCACCCCTCTGATCAATGGTGATAAGGCGTTTGGCGCTGTATACGACGCCATTCAGGCCGCGACCAGGAGTGTCGAAATCATCAGTTGGGGATTCGACCCGGCGATGCGTTTCAAACCCGACAGCGATCGCATCGGTGAGTTGCTCGATGTGCGAGGTCGCCATGGGGTCAAGACTCGTGTACTGATCTGGAAAAACCCGCTGGCCAATTTTGTTGAGAACACCATCATTGGCGATGGTCTGGCTGGCTCGGGCGGAACTGCTGCGGGGTCTGGCATGGCTAAAGGGAGCGCAACTTCTGATAGCGCCGTGCAGGCTCGCCAACAACTGGAGTATCGCCGCACCGTTAACCAGCATGAACTGGCCAAACTGCGCGCTGGTCAACTGCCTGCTTACGGTACGGGTTATCGCTATCAGCAACGCGAACGTGAGTTGCAGAGCGCGCTTGCCGACATCGAATCACAACTGAACGGGCAAGGGGGCTACAACAAACTCAAAGGCTCGGGCGCGCCCAAATATTCCCCGCAGGATGAGGAATATACGCGGGAGTGGTTCAGCCGCGTCCACGATGGGCAGATGCAGAACGTCGAGTTTCGCACCCGAGACTTTTCCACTGAAATACCCCTGAATGCCGCCATCCGCGGGCCGCAGATGCGTAATGAAAAAGGACGTTTGGCGACCCTTTATCGATTGATGGAAGGGGAGGCACCCGATACCAATTTTGCGCATATGTTGCTCTTGACCCTGTTTGGCAGCCACCACCAGAAAATGGTGTTGGTGGACTATGAAGACACTGCGAACGCGGTGGGTTTCGTCATGGGTCACAATATGCATCGCAACTACTGGGATACCAGCGCGCATCTGTATGACGACAAAGCCGCACGGCGCAGTCCGGGCTTCGGTCCATGGCAGGATTTGTCGATGAAAGTCCAAGGTCCTGCACTGCATGATCTGAACCACAACTTCAGCACCGCGTGGGATAGGGAAACCTTTTGGGTCAAAAAGTGGTTTGTCGATGGCCTGCGCGATCAGCGCCAAGCCATCAAACCGGACAATTTCAGGGCCGCCGGTTCAACCATGGCGCAAATCTGTCGTACGCAACCGCAAGAAGGTGCCGAGACCTCCATTCTGGAGCTGTACCACAAAGCTTTAGGCAACGTGCGTAACTACGCTTATTTTGAAAATCAGTATTTCCGCTACCCGCCATTCGCCAAGCAGTTGCGTGAATTGGCGGCTGCTTATATCGCAAAGGGCAGAGACAAGGACTTGTACCTGTTTGTGGTCACCAACAACCCGAACGACAAGGGTTTTTCCAGTACCACCTATGCCACTTTGCAGGAACTGGGTCAGGAGCAACTGATGCCACAGGCCCAGCGCAGCCTGGTGGAAGATATGTTGCGAAAACGCAGCCAGCTGGCGTATCTGGAAACAAACCCGCACAACGATCCCTACGTACAGCGGGGTCAGCTAAATCGAGCCGAAGTACTTAAACGCGAGATTACCGAGCTGGAAAAGAAGGGTGTCACGCCTGAGGTTGAACAGCGTATGGGCGGTCTCAAACCAACAGATATTCCTGAGCTCGGAAAACCGAAACAGGCAGAGGAAGACGATCAAAAACCCTACACCTTGAAAGACATACCCGGCCTCAAGGTCGTCATCGCGACTCTGACTGCTTGTACTCCAGAACCCGGAGGCACGTTAGCCGAGGGAGAGCAGGCTTTTTTCAGGGACATCTACGTGCACTCAAAATTGCTGGTGGTGGACGATGTATTCAGTTTGCTCAGCTCTGCGAATATCAACACGCGCAGCCTGCATACCGACTCTGAGTTGGGCCTGGCTGCACCGGATGCCGAGTTGGCCAAGCATTGGCGGGAGGAGTTGTGGAAGTTGCATGTCGGTGAGTCGATTAACGATGACAAGGGGCGCTGTAATGCGTCAGCTAATTTCAAAAATTGGAACGAAGTGATGGATGAAAACTGGAAAAGAAAGAGCCAAAACAAGCCTTTGATCGAGCACTTAACTCGTTTTTGGGATGTGGAGACGCCTTATGCCAAGGCCATTGATTAAAGCCATCTCACTTTGTGCCCTCATTTTTTCACTTTTGTTGAGCGGAGCTCCGGCCATGGCTTATCCAACCTTTACCTGTGCCTACGAAAAAGACCACAACCCGCCGCTGGATACGGAAGCCGAGCGTTGGTTTCAACAGGCCCGCGCGTTGGAGAAGGTGCGAGGCGTCAAAGACTGGATAACCATCGTCGGACTCTACGAAAAAGCTATTGCCAAAGATCATTGGAAGGCGATGCACAACCTGGCGGCGCTCTACCGCACGGGTTGGCCTGGACAACCTGGTGTTGAGCAAGACACCAGCAAGATGCTGGATCTTTATGAACGCATGGTTAAACTCAAAGTTCCGCTAGGTTATTACAACTGGGCCGTGGTTGCCGAAAACGGACGAGGAGTTTTGAAGTCGGACCGGATGGCCAGCTCTTATCTGTTCCAGGCAGCGCAATTGGGCAATCCGTTGGCTCAGGTGCGCATCGGAAATTACTTTGCATTCCAATTACCTAAAGACAAACAAGATGAACTAATGGCTGAGCCCTATTTTCGATGTGCCGGTGCTCAGGATTCACCAGAGGCTATTATAGAGACGGCAGCATTCTATAAGATTTCTAAAGAAAACATGCCTCTCGCATTATTCTATTATCAACGCGCCGCATCGCTAGGTAGTTCTTCAGGATTAAATAATCTAAAAGGGGCCTTTGAACCTACCCCCCGACCAATTTATAACTTTGGATATCAGCCAGATCCTAAGCTACACGAACTGTATTCCGGTCTATGGGAGCAGCTAGAGGCTAACCCGGCGTTGCGTTTCCCTAACCTGATGAAAGATCATCCGCTCCCCGCTCATCCCAAACAAGGCTTTGACGCTGAGCATCCGGATCGCAGACCGGAAATATGAGTGAGGGATCAGTGCCGACCGTGGTGATTTGATTAGGTGCACTACAGATTGAATGACCTCGTTTGAGTACGCAGTACACGATTTAAGCAATGCGTAACTACTAAATTAATTCAGGATGAGCACGATGCGTAAATTTTTGGGAATATTATCGGCTGTGGTTTTCGCCGTTTCGATATTCAGTGCCTTGCTGTGGATGGGCGGAATTGCAGGCGCTGTAACCGGAGGAGGGAGGAATACCGTTGATGTTGACTTTCTGCTTGGGGCAGCACAAGTGTTGTTTGTCTTGAGTCTGATGCTCGCAGTGGTGGCTTTTTGCTGGCCGAAAGTAGCACAGTTAAATAATGAATAACTTTAAGTCCAAAAGACCAGTTTATAACTTTGGATAACAGCCAGATCCTAAGCATCATGACCTATCTTCCGGTCTATGGAAAAAAAACGTCGGCGCAGGTCCGACGTTTCGGGAGGGTTAGGCTTAAAGGCTTTTGACCTTTTACGCGAATGCCAGATCAGATCATCTCCGGCAACGCCGCCAACACCTTATCCAGCGTAATCGGATACTCCCGCACCCGTGCCCCGGTCGCGTTGTAAATCGCATTCGCCACCGCCGCACTCACTCCGCAAATCCCCAACTCTCCAACGCCTTTAGCCTTCATCGGCGAAGAAATCGGATCTGTCTCATCGAGGAAAATCACCTCCTGATGCGGAATGTCGGCATGCACCGGCACTTCATATCCGGCCAAGTCATGGTTGACGAAAAACCCCAGCCGCTTGTCCACCGCCAGCTCTTCCATGAGTGCCGCGCCAACGCCCATGGTCATTGCGCCGATCACCTGGCTGCGTGCCGCTTTCGGGTTGAGAATCCGCCCGGCCGCGCACACTGCCAACATGCGTCGCACGCGGACTTCACCTGTGGCGGCGTCGACGGCGACTTCGACGAAGTGCGCGCCGAAGGTCGATTGCTGATATTTGTCGGCAAGCTCGCTGAATTCGATGCTGTCCTCAACGGTTATCGCGCCGCTTTCGGCCGCGTTGCGCAGCGGTAAAGCCTTGCCCCCGGCACGCACTTGGCTATTGGCAAAAACCACTTCGCCGTCGGTCATCCCCAACTTGCTGGCCACCGCTTCGCGCAGTTTCACGCACGCCGCGTAGACCCCGGCGGTCGAGCAATTGGCGCCGAACTGACCGCCCGATCCTGCCGATACAGGGAAGTTCGAATCCCCCAGACGCACCACCACATCGTCGATGCCCACACCCATCATTTCGGCGGCAGTCTGGGCGATGATTGTGTAGCTGCCGGTGCCGATATCGGTCATGTCGGTTTCAACGGTGATCTTGCCATCGCGCTCCAATCGCACCCGTGCGCCGGATTTGACCAGCAGGTTATTGCGTATCGCCGCCGCCACGCCCATGCCGATCAGCCAGCGACCCTCGCGGCGGGTGCCAGGTTGTGCGTTACGCTTGTCCCAGCCGAAATGCTCGGCGCCGGTTTGCAGGCATTTGATCAGTTGCCGCTGCGAGAACGGCCGCTCGGTTTTCACCGGATCGACCTGCGTGTCGTTGAGGATGCGGAACTCGACCGGATCGAGTTTGAGCTTCTCGGCCATCTCGTCCATGGCGATTTCCAGCACCATCAAGCCAGGTGTTTCGCCGGGTGCGCGCATTGCATTGCCCTCGGGCAAATCCAGTGGCGCAAGGCGCATGGTGACCAGTCGATTTTGCGCTGCATAGAGCAACTGGCTCGGCTGCGCGGCGACCTCGACTTTGCCCTCGGCGAGATTGCCCGACCAGCCTTCGTGGGCGATGGCGGTGAGTTTGCCGTCCGCCGTCGCGCCCATGCGAATCCGCTGAATCGTGGCGGGGCGGTGGGTGGTGTTGTTGGCGATCTGCGGACGGGCGAGGGCGACTTTGACCGGACGCCCGGCCAGCCGTGCGCCGAGGGCCGCGAGAATCGAGTCGGCACGGATAAACAGTTTGCCGCCGAAGCCGCCACCGATGTACGGCGAAATCAGCCGCACCTTTTCCTTGGGCAGGCCCAGCGTTTCGGCGACGTCATCGACGCTCCAGCCGATCATCTGGTTTGAAGTCCACAGCGTCAGTTGATCGCCTTCCCACGCGGCCAATGTTGCGTGCGGCTCCATCATCGCGTGGGACTGATCCGGCGTGGTGTAAGTCTGATCGAATTGCACCGGCGCGGCAGCGAAAGCACCGGCAAAATCGCCATGGCTGACATCGGGTAAGTCTTCTTTCGGCTCGACGCCCTGATCGCGCACGCTGGCCAGATCAAACTCGCCTTTGGCAGTCTGGTAATCGACTTTCACCAATTGCGCGGCGGCTCGCGCCTGTTCGAAAGTCTCGGCGACTACAAGCGCCACGGCCTGGTGATAGTGCTGCACTTCAGGCCCGGCCAGCAGGTGCGCCGCATTGTATTTGCCCTTGCCGAGTTTGCCGGCATTCGCGGCGGTGACGATGGCCAGTACTCCTGGCGCAGCCTTGGCGTCGTCGAGATTGATATGGGTAATGCGCCCCTTCGCGATGGCTGAACCGACCATGAAACCGTAGGCCTGATTGGCCACCGCGTCGTGTTGTTCATAGGCGTAAGGCGCCTGACCGCACGTCTTCAGCTTGCCTTCGATGCGGTCGGTGGGCTTGCCGATGACTCTCAACTGGTCAATCGGATTGGTGGTGGCGGGCGTGTCGAATTTCATGCTTCGTCCCTCGCTTGGGCCAGCACCGAGGCGAGCGTGCGTTCGACCAGGGTCACTTTGAATTGGTTGTCGTCAGTCGGCGTGGCGCCTTCGAGCAGCTTCGCGCTGACCGCTTTGGCGCCTTGCGGCACCAGTGCCTCGGCGGCTTCCACACGCCAAGGTTTGGGGGCGATGCCACCGACGGCGATACGCGCGCTGCCATCCTTCTGCAAGATCACGCCGACCGACACCAGTGCAAAAGCGTACGACGCCCGGTCCCGCACCTTGTGATAGACGTGGGTGCCGCCCAGTGGCGCGGGCAGGGTGACTGCGGTGATCATCTCGCCCGGCGTCAGGCTGGTTTCGATGTTCGGCGTATTGCCCGGCAACAGATGAAAATCAGCGATGGCGATGCTGCGTGTGCTGCCATCCGCTTTGACCGTTTCAATCTGAGCATCCAGCGCGCGCATGGCAATCGCCATATCGCTCGGGTGCGTGGCGATGCACGCGTCGCTGACACCGATGATCCCCAACTGCCGAGTGACGCCGCCAATCGCCGAGCAGCCGCTGCCGGGATTGCGTTTGTTGCAAGCCTGGTTCGTGTCGTAGAAATACGGGCAGCGCGTGCGTTGCAGCAGGTTGCCGGCGGTGGTCGCCATGTTGCGTAACTGACCGGAAGCGCCGGCGAGCAGGGCGCGGGACAGCAGTGCGTAGTCTTTTCTGACGCGCGCATCGGCCGCCAGATCGGTATTGCGCACCAGCGCGCCGATGCGTAAGCCGCCCTCGGGCGTGGCTTCGATTTGATCGAGTCCCAGGTGATTAACGTCGATCAGATGCAGCGGCGTTTCGATGTCGAGCTTCATCAGGTCCAGCAGATTGGTGCCGCCGGCAATGAACTTTGCGCCCTCAAATTGCGCGGCTTGCGCAGCAGCGGCAGCAGGGGAGTCGGCGCGGCTGTAATTGAACGGTCTCATGCCGGCACCTCCGCGACTTCGCTGATCGCTTCGATGATGTTCGAGTACGCACCGCAACGGCAGATATTGCCGCTCATGCGTTCCTGAAATTCACTGGCGATCAATTGCGGCGAGTCGGTCAGACTCGGGCTGACGTGGCTCGGTATGCCGTCACGAATTTCCTGCAATACGGCCACCGCCGAGCAGATCTGCCCCGGCGTGCAATAGCCGCACTGGTAACCGTCGTGCTTGATGAACGCGGCCTGCATCGGATGCAATTTGTCAGGCATGCCGAGGCCTTCGATGGTGGTGATCTCCGAGCCTTGGTGCATCACCGCCAGGCTCAGGCAGGAATTGATCCGTCGGCCATCGGCGATCACCGTGCACGCACCGCACTGGCCGTGGTCGCAGCCTTTCTTGGTGCCGGTCAGGTGCAGGTGTTCGCGCAGTGCGTCGAGCAGGGTGGTGCGATTATCGACCTCCAGCGCCTGCGCCTTGCCGTTGACTTGCAGGCTGACTTTGCTCATGGACGGTTGCTCCAGATTGGCGGCGTAGGCTTTGAGGCTGATGAACGGCGGCATGGCGAACGCCGTCGCGGTGACGGCGCCGATAATCAGAAATTGTCGTCGGGATAGGGTTAACGGCTCACGGTTGTCCATTGCTGCAATTCCTCTCAATCAGGGCGGCAGGGTTCACAGGACCCGCTCAGGCGTGCCGGCATGCATGCCAGTCTCGTTCTAGGAGTGACCGCCGGAGAGAGGAAAAGGTTTTTGCGGATTTGAGCTATAGAGTTATGCGGTTTGTTCATGAATCAGTTTGAGATGTGGCCTCTGCGGCAATTGGCGCGACGGCCATTTGCGTAACGGCGAGTATTCGTTTGCACAATCGATTGGAAGTGACGAACGGCTATCGGCGGTCAGTGAATCATCGGTCTTTTACCCGGTCGTATCTGCGGCTGTGCGCACTCCGTCTCCAGGGCGGGGGCAGCGCTGGCCGTTTCCGTCGTCAAGACTTTGGTTTTAGGGATGTTCTGAATGAAGCGCGCAACCACTTTGCTGCTGACCGTTTCCGCTGCCGTGCTGCTGGGCGGCTGTGTAGCCGACTTTGATGATGACCATCGCCATGGTCGCCACTACGACCGAGATCATGGCCGCTATCAGGATCAGGATCGCCGCGACAGTCGCTGGGATGACCGCGATGACGACCGCCGCGACGGGCGTCGTTATCGCCGTGACCGCGATGATGACTGATTGAACGAGGAGGGCGTTGCCGCAATGGCAACGCCCTCAGGCTTTAAAAGTGAGCGCTCGCCCGGACGCGGGAACGCGCAGGCTTCGCAGCCTCTAGATCCAGCAAATGGGTGGCGAGAATGTCGCTCAGAAAGCGGAACTGATCGTTGATGCCGACCACTTCGTTACTGAAGTGATTGCTCGCGGCGGGCATCAGCAGGTCTTCGAAATCTTCGTTGAACAGCAATGCTGCGGTTTTGCGCGACACGACTTGCTGGTCGTAGTAGTTGCTGCCAAATACCGGAAAGCTCACGGCGAGGGTGACGGTAGTGATCATGATGTGAAGGCCTCGTTGTGTGTCTCGGATGAGCTGCATCCTGCGCCAGCGGGTTTGAGCGCGGAAGGCAATCGTCGCGATGGTGAATATCGACGCCAGTGATGGTCGGGATTTGTGTTGGATTCGCGGGCCTCATCGCTGGCAAGTCGAATCGTCGCACCGCAGCTCCCACAGGGATTTGTGTTGAACCCATAATTTGGCAACACCACTGAACCCTGTGGGAGCTGGCTTGCCAGCGATGAGGCCGGCACATCCGGCATCACTCTGAACTGACCCACCTATACTCAAATCATCACCTCCAAACCCGAGCCACCAAAGGAAACCGCCACCGTGAACCTGCGTGCGCTGATCGTCGCCGCAATGTTTTTGCTGGCTGGCTGCGCGACCACCGCGCGGGCCCCAGTAACCGCGCCAGCAGTGTTCGTTTCGCCCGCCACCTGGCAGCAGATCGACCGTGAAATCGTCAGCGCCTCCCAGCAAGCCACCGAGCAGGTCAAGCTGTTCGCCCGGGGTTCGATGGAACATTGGCGCACTCGGGTCTATCAGCAAACTGAAGAAAATTTCATCCCGTGGTTCAGCAGCTACTGGACCCAGGAATGGTTGTCGGTGAAAGTCAGCTGGTACACCATCAGCGCCAGCGGCGAGCAAGATGCCTCGGAGAAGCGACTGGCCGCCTATCTGCTTGAGAAGTATCAGGAAAAGGTCTTGGCGCCAGTGGCGGTGGAAATCGATCCGGATGCGATCCTCAGCCAGGCGACGGGGTATTACGCGCAGTTGATGGCGCAGCAGATGCCGCTCATCGCCCAGCGTCACCGTGTGCCGGTCGCGCAACTCAATGGACGCTTACAGAAAGTCCCGGCCATCGCGCTGGGGCCGCCTGCTGCGCGCAATGCCTCGCTGTATCAGATTGTCAGCACTGAACCGCTGAATACCTTGCCGGCCTACGCCGCGCTGATCGACAAGATTCACACCGATGGCGGTTCCAAAGGCGTTGGCTCGACTGAGTCTGCGATGGCCCCGGTGGCCAAACGCGCAAGCAAGCGCATCGAGGCCGAGATGGCCCCGCGCGGTGCCGCCAGTGCGGTGGCGGCAGCAGCGGGGAAACTCGCCGGTGCGTTGATCTCGGTGGGCGTGATCGGCATTCGCGCGATCATCCAGGCCAGCGATCGCCCGGACAGCGAAGCGCTGATCCGCAGCAGCCTGGGCAATACCTTCGACAAGGCCTGGTTGAAACTGGTGCAGAACCCGACCACCGGTGTCATGGCCGGCACGCTGCACATCGCCGGGCAGGTGGAAGGCAATCTTGGCGGGAGGGATGAGCCGTCGGTCGGGCTGGGCAGCAATCGTGTCGAATGGCGGCCGCCGGAGACGACTACCCAGCAGGTCGATCCCTAAACCCGCAACATCTTCATCGACTGACCCACCGCCATCGCCAGCAGGCTGGCTCCTACAGGTTTTGTGGTCACTCTGCCGACGGGGTGATCCGGCAGCTTTTACGCTGGCGGATTTCTTCGTCCGTCGGCCGCTCCTGCACGAATTCGAAACGCGGCTCGCCCTCGCTGTAGTGCACCAGCCAGCCCCATTCCAGCTCCTGTTCATCCTGCCCGGGATGCGGCGGTCGCGCCCACCACGGTTCTTTGCTGAGGATCTCGCGCATCACGGCCTCCGGTTGCTTGGCAATCCATCAACTATAACCCTCGTGTCACGGGTCGCCAGAAATGGCCGTGTAGAATTCGCCAGACATGACGAGTGAAGGAGAGAGCGCCATGACCGATGACACAGGGAAAAGGCTGTTTTTTGCATTGGACTGTCCGCCAGCGCAGCGCAAAGCCATTGCGCAGTGGCGTAGCGAGTTGGGCCTGCGCACCGGCAAACCAGTGCCAGCGGATAACTTTCATCTGACGTTGCTGTTTCTCGGTGACGTGCCATTGGCGCAGGTTGCCGGCGTTTGCGACGCTGCATCCAAGGTGAGTACGCCGGGCGAAGCGCTGAAGATTTCGCTGGATCGCTTGCAGGTCTGGCACCGCGCGGGCGTGTTGGCGCTGGCGCCCGAACAGGCACCGCCGGGGTTGCTGCGTTTGGTGTATGCGCTGGAGCAGGCGATGTTGCCGTTTGGTTTTGAAGAGGCGAATCGCGAGTATCGCCCGCATCTGACGCTGGCTCGCGACTTTCGCGCGCAAGAGCCGGAATCTGCCACGCCGCCGGAGTTTTTTCTGCACGCTGAACGCTTTGCCCTGTTCGAATCGCACAAGGGCCGCTATCGCACACTGGCGGATTGGCCGCTGATCTGAAGCCACAAAAAAAGGCGCCCGAGGGCGCCTGAATTCACCTGAGCCGAGGGAGCCAGGTGAGGCCGTTCATATGCAGGGTGCAGCGGTGGTAAGGCGCTGCGTGAACGGGAAAACTAGAAAATTTTGAATTACCTAAAACCCTGTGGGAGCGGCGGTTCGACGATTCGACTTGCCCGCGATGAGGTCATCACCTTCAACATAGTTGGTGACTGACTCACCGCCATCGCTGGCAAGCCAGCTCCCACAGGTTTATCGGTGTCGTCACAATGTTCAATCAGCCGGGGTTACTTACCGAGTTTTACGCGGGTCCAGCCACGCGTCATGATCCGCTGCGTGGCAATCGGCTGGTCAGGCACCGCATACAACGTCGCCATCACCGCTTGCGACGGGTACGAACCCGGGTCGTTGCGAATCGCTTCATCGACCAATGGCGTAGCCGCCGAATTGGCGTTGCTGTAGCCGTTGCTGTTGGTGATTTCGGCAATGATGTCCGGGCGCATCAGGAAGTCCATGAACAGGTAAGCGTTGTCGACGTTGGCCGCATCGCGCGGGATGGCGACCATGTCGTAGAAACTGCCGGCGCCTTCTTTGGGAATGCTGTAATCGATCTTCACGTTATTCCCCGATTCGACTGCGCGCGCCTTGGCTTGCAATACGTCACCGGAGTAACCGACCGCCACACAGATGTTGCCGTTGGCCAGATCGGAGATGTACTTCGAGGAATGGAAATACGCCACGTTCGGGCGGATCTTCATGAACAGCGCTTCGGCTTCCTTGATGTGCGCGGTGTCCTTGTCGTTCACCGGGTAACCCAGATAGTGCAGGGCGGCCGGGATCATTTCGGTCGGCGAATCGAGGAAGCTGATGCCACAGGCTTTAAGCTTCTCGGCGTTTTCCGGTTTGAACAGCAGGTCCCAGGAGTTGGTCGGGGCATTGGCGCCAAGCACTTCCTTGACCTTGGCCGGGTTGAAGCCGATGCCGATCGAACCCCACATGTACGGGAACGCATGGGCGTTATCCGGATCGCTGGCAGCGGCGTTTTTCAGCAGCACCGGGTTGAGGTTTTTCCAGTTTGGCAGTTTGGATTTGTCCAGCGTCTGATAGACCCCGGCCTTGATCTGCTTGGCCAGAAAACTGTTGGACGGCACCACCAGGTCATAGCCGGATTTGCCCGCCAGCAGGCGTGCTTCCAGGGTTTCGTTGCTGTCGAACACGTCGTAGGTCACGCGAATCCCGGTCTCGTCTTCGAACTTCTTGACGGTGTCCGGGGCGATGTAGTCCGACCAGTTGTAAACGCGCAGCACCTTGTCGTTGGCCTGGACGCCCGTGGCGATTGCGCCCACTAAGGACAGTGTGAGCAGAGTCCTGCCAAACATTTTCATCGGTACAACTCCATTCTTTTTATTCAAAAACACAAGCTGGTATGCATAGAACCTGTGGCGAGGGGGCTTCTGTGGCGAGGGAGCTTGCTCCCGCTTGAGTGCGCAGCGCTCACAAGCTTTTTGGGGCCGCTGCGCAGCCCAGCGGGAGCAAGCTCCCTCGCCACAGTTCCAGTCGCCATTACTTAAGCAGCGGCGGCACGTTGCGGCTGTTGCCACGACTCGTTCGCCGTCTGGTCCATCGCTTCCTGAATCGCCCGTTTACGGTTGGCTTCTGCCCTGCGGCCGAAGTACCAGACCAGGAACGTCACCAGCGACACCGCCAGCAGAATCAGACTGGCCACCGCGTTGATCTCAGGCTTCACGCCCAGACGCACCGCCGAGAACACTTCCATCGGCAAGGTCGTCGAACCCGGTCCGGACACGAAGCTCGCCAACACCAGATCATCCAGCGACAAGGCAAACGACATCATCCCGCCCGCTGCCAGCGACGGCGCGATCATCGGAATGGTGATCAGGAAAAACACCTTGAACGGCTTCGCCCCGAGATCCATCGCGGCTTCTTCGATCGACAGATCCAGTTCACGCAAACGGGCGGAGACGACCACCGCCACATAAGCCGCGCAGAATGTGGTGTGGGCGATCCAGATCGTGACGATGCCACGCTCCTGCGGCCAGCCGATCAACTGCGCCATCGCCACAAACAGCAGCAGCAGCGACAGACCGGTAATCACCTCAGGCATCACCAGCGGCGCGGTGACCAGGCCACCAAACAGCGTGCGACCCTTGAAGCGCGTGACGCGGGTCAGCACGAACGCGGCGAGGGTGCCCAACGCCACAGCGGCAATCGCGGTGTAGCAGGCGATTTCCAGCGAGCGCACCACCGAGCCCATCAGTTGCGTGTTGTCGAGCAGGCCGACGTACCACTTCAGCGACCAGCCGCCCCACACCGTCACCAGTTTGGATGCGTTGAACGAGTAGATCACCAGAATCAGCATCGGCAGATAAATAAACATCAAACCGAAGATCAACATGAACTTGGAAAATCCGAAGCGTTTCATCCCCGTGCCTCCATCTCTTTGGCCTGGCTGCGGTTGAACAGCAGAATCGGCACAATCAGGATCAACAGCATCACCACCGCCAGCGCGGACGCCACCGGCCAGTCGCGGTTATTGAAGAACTCTTGCCACAGCACACGCCCGATCATCAGCGTCTCCGGGCCACCCAGCAGTTCCGGAATCACGAACTCACCGACCACCGGAATGAACACCAGCATGCAACCGGCGATGATGCCGTTCTTGGCCAGCGGCACGGTAATTTTCCAGAAGTTGTTGAAGTTGCTCGAACCCAGATCCTGCGCTGCTTCCAGCAGGCTGCCATCGTGTTTCACCAGGTTGGCATACAGCGGCAATACCATGAACGGCAGATAGGCATACACGACACCTATATAGACGGCCGTGTTGGTGTTGAGGATCTCGATCGGGTGATCGGTCAGCCCGGTCCACATCAAAAAGCCGTTGAGCAAACCGTTGTTGCTGAGGATGCCCATCCACGCATAAACGCGGATCAGGATCGCAGTCCAGGTCGGCATCATGATCAACAGCAGCAGGACGTTTTGCGTTTCCTTGTTGGCCTTGGTGATCGCGTAGGCCATCGGGAAACCGAGTACCAGACACATCAGGGTGCTCAGCGCCGCGACCTTCAACGAACCTATATACGCCGAGAGGTACAGCTCATCTTCGCCAAGCATCGTGTAGTTGCCGATGTTCAGCAGCAGCTGGAATTTCTGCTCGGCGAAGGTGTAGATCTCCGAGTAGGGCGGGATCGACAGCGCGGCTTCCGAGAAGCTGATCTTCATCACCAGAAAGAACGGCAGCATGAAGAACAGGAACAGCCAGATGAACGGAATGCCGATCACCAGTTTTCGCCCGCTGGGCACCAGGCGCAGGAATTGCTGATTGAAGGTTCTCATGAGCGCAGTACCACGCCGCTGTCATCTTCCCACCAGACGTAAACCTGATCGTCCCAGGTCGGCCGCGCGCCACGGCGTTCGGCGTTGGCCATGAACGACTGGACGATCTTGCCGCTCGGCAATTGCACGTAAAACACCGAGTGGCCGCCGAGGTAGGCGATGTCATGCACTTTGCCTTCGGACCAGTTGTAGCGGGTCTCGGGTTTGACGGTGCTGACGAGCATTTTTTCCGGGCGGATCGCGTAGGTGATCGACTTGTCCTGCACCGAAGTGCTGACGCCATGACCGACGTAGATTTTCTGCTGCAAATCCGGGCAGTGAATGATCGCGTGGCCTTCAAGGTCCTCGACCACGGTGCCGTCGAAGGCATTCACGTTGCCGATGAATTCGCAGACCATGCGGCTGACCGGTGCTTCATAGATGTCGACCGGGCTGCCGATCTGCGCGATCCAACCGAGGTGCATGATCGCGATGCGCTCGGCCATGGTCATGGCCTCTTCCTGGTCGTGGGTCACCATCACGCAAGTCACGCCCACGCGTTCGATGATTTCCACCAGTTCCAGTTGCATCTGCGAGCGGAGTTTTTTATCCAGCGCGCCCATGGGTTCGTCGAGCAGCAACAGCTTGGGGCGCTTGGCCAGTGAGCGGGCGAGGGCGACGCGCTGACGCTGACCGCCGGACAGTTGATGCGGGCGGCGCTTGGCGTATTGGGTCATGTGCACCAGACGCAGCATCTCTTCAACGCGCGCGTCGATTTCACTGGCGGGCAAACGGTCCTGCTTGAGGCCGAAGGCAATGTTCTGCGCCACGGTCATGTGCGGGAACAAGGCGTAGGACTGGAACATCATGTTGATCGGCCGCTCGTACGGCGGCATGTCGGTGATGTCCACACCGTCGAGGAAGATGCGTCCGTCAGTCGGGCGCTCGAAACCGGCGAGCATGCGCAGGAGGGTCGATTTGCCCGAACCGGAGCCGCCGAGCAAGGCGAAGATTTCGCCTTGCTTGATCTCCAGGGACACGTCGTCCACTGCGATGGTTTCGTCGAATTTCTTGGTGACTCGATCGACTTTCAACAGCACCTTTTTCGGTTGCTGCTGACCTTCAAGAGCCTTCCTGTATGTGCTGGAGGCGTTTGCCATGTGAAACTCCCAACAGGTTTCAGTCGCCGGGCCAACGTGGCCTGGCTTAAGAGTGGATTGCAGAGCGGCAGGACATTTGTGTCGGATCGCATACCCCTGTGGGAGCTGGCTTGCCAGCGATGGCGGTCGAGTAGTCACCCTTTATGTTGAAGGTGACGGCCTCATCGCTGGCAAGCCAGCTCCCACAGGGTTTTGCATTGATTCGACTGACAACATTCCTGCCGATCCGGCTTGGTCGGCGCCGCCGTCCTGGCTGCCTGGGTCGTACTTGTTGTTATTACGGGTGTTGTTTTTCACGGATGCCGGATGCGCAAAGGCACACCCGTCATGCGTGGGGCAGTAAATCGTCAGGTGATTCTTGGGATGGTCAGCGCTGGTTACGCTGCACCGCGCGTTGCCGGCAGGCCGCACCGAATGCCTGGAAAATCTTCAGGTAGTTCGGGTTGTCCAGCACTTGCCATTCCGGGTGCCATTGCACACCGACGGCGAAGGTCGCGCTGTGTTCGACCGAGATCGCCTCGATCAAGCCATCCGGCGCGACGGCCTCGGCGCGCAGGCCGGGGGCGAGGCGGTCGATGCCCTGGCTATGAATCGAATTGACCTGAAATTCTCCGGGCAACTCCAGCGCTTGGAATACGCCACCGCCGAGCACGGTCACGGCATGCGCCGGGGCGTACTGCACGGCGACATCCGGGCTATCGGCCTCGCGGTGATCGAGCATGCCCGGCAACTCATGCACCTTCTGATGAAGGCTGCCGCCGAACGCCACATTCATTTCCTGGAAGCCGCGGCAAATACCCAGCACCGGAACGCCCGCCGCAATCGCTGCACGTAATAAAGGAAGGGTCGTGGCATCCCGCGCCGGATCGTGATCCGTGCCGGGAGCGCTGGCCGGGCCTTGATAGTGGAAAGGTTCCACATTGGACGGTGAGCCGGTCAGCAGCAGACCGTCGAGCTGACCGAGCAGGTCATCGATTTCAGTCTGAGTGCCAAGAGAAGGAATGACCACTGGCAACCCCAAAGCCGCGACGCTGACAGCACGCAAGTACTTGTCGCCGCTGACGTGGTAGGGGTGCAGGCCAATCTGTTTGACGCACGCAGTAACGCCGATCAATGGCTTGAATGCCATTTTTATTCACCTCGAAGTTTGACACTTGAACGAGCTTTTCCGGAGCTTAGCCTCGTTGATTTTAATTAACAACTGCCATGTAAAAAATTCTAAACGCCATTCATCAAATCTTCATGATTCTCGGGCCTTTGGCGTCTGGTCTGGCACGCAAGTGCCCTGAAAGCCCCTGAAAATAAACGCTGAGCGGCCAGGTGTTCGCTATTGACTTCACTTTGCCTTTCGGATTGACTGGCTCGGCGAAACAGCAGTGAACATAATAATTAACAGCTAAATAGGTGCATCATGTCGGTCCCTCTGCGTACCGTTCAACTCAACGAAGCAAACGCATTCCTTAAGAAATATCCTGAGGTTTTGTACGTCGACCTTCTGATTGCGGATATGAACGGTGTGGTGCGCGGCAAGCGCATCGAACGCACCAGTCTTCATAAGGTTTACGAGAAAGGCATCAACCTGCCGGCCTCGCTCTTCGCCCTCGACATCAATGGCTCCACGGTGGAAAGCACCGGTCTGGGTCTGGACATCGGCGACGCCGACCGGATCTGCTACCCGATTCCCGGCACCCTCAGCATCGAGCCGTGGCAGAAACGCCCGACCGCCCAATTGCTGATGACCATGCACGAAATCGAAGGCCAGCCATTCTTCGCTGACCCGCGTGAAGTGTTGGCCAATGTGGTGCGCAAGTTCGACGACCTCGGTCTGACCATTTGTGCGGCGTTCGAACTGGAGTTCTACCTGATCGACCAGGACAACGTGAACGGCCGCCCGCAGTCGCCACGTTCGCCGGTTTCCGGCAAGCGTCCGGTATCGACGCAGGTGTATCTGATCGACGACCTCGACGAATACGTCGACTGCCTGCAAGACATCCTCGAGGGCGCGAAAGAGCAGGGCATCCCCGCCGACGCCATCGTCAAGGAAAGCGCCCCGGCGCAGTTCGAAGTCAACCTGCACCACGTCTCCGATCCTATAAAAGCCTGCGATTACGCGGTGCTGCTCAAGCGTCTGGTGAAGAACATCGCCTACGACCACGAGATGGACACCACCTTCATGGCCAAGCCGTATCCGGGTCAGGCGGGTAACGGTCTGCACGTGCACATTTCGATTCTGGATAAAGAAGGCAACAACATCTTCGCCAGTGAGGAGCCCGAGCAGAACGCCGCACTGCGTCACGCGATCGGCGGTGTGCTCGAGACCCTTCCTGCGCAGATGGCTTTCCTGTGCCCGAACGTCAACTCGTACCGCCGCTTCGGCGCGCAGTTTTACGTGCCGAACTCGCCGTGCTGGGGCATCGACAACCGCACTGTGGCGATCCGTGTGCCGACCGGTTCTGCCGACGCCGTGCGCATCGAGCACCGCGTTGCCGGCGCGGATGCCAACCCGTATCTGCTGATGGCTTCGGTGCTGGCCGGTATTCACCACGGTCTGACCAACCAGATCGAACCGGGCGCTCCGGTTGAAGGCAACAGCTACGAGCAGAACGAACAGAGCCTGCCGAACAACCTGCGCGACGCATTGCGCGAACTGGACGACAGCGAAGTCATGGCCCGCTACATCGACCCGCTGTACATCGACGTGTTTGTCGCGTGCAAAGAGAGCGAGTTGGCCGAGTTCGAGAACTCGATTTCTGACCTTGAGTACAACTGGTATCTGCATACGGTGTGATGGGTTTGGGCCCTCAAAAGCCCAAGAGCCCCTCACCCTAACCCTCCCGAAACGTCGGACCGCCCGGAGGGAGAGGGGACTGAACGAGTTGTCTTGAGAAATTCAGCGACCTGAGCGATCCAGTCGATTATGGATTCGGCAAAAATTTTTCAGGTCACCGTAGCTCTTCAGCATCCCCCGATCGGTCCCCTCTACCCCTGGGAGAGGGCTAGGGTGAGGGCAACAATCTCAAGCCGAATACATAACCCAGACACCCCCAAATCCCCCTTGTCGAGCCACAACAATGACAACTACCCGCACCGACTGGGAACAACGCTTCCAGTCTCTCAGCATCGAAGCCCGCGCGTTCATCAACGGTGAATACCGCCCGGCCATCAGCGGCGACACCTTCGAATGCACAAGCCCGGTGGACGGCCGTTTTCTCGCCGCCGTCGCCAGCACCGATGAAGCCGACGCCAATCTCGCCGTCGAAGCTGCACGCCAATCGTTCGAGTCCGGTATCTGGGCGAACAAAGCCCCGGCCGAGCGCAAGCGCATCCTGATTCGCTTCGCCGATCTGATCCTGCAGAACCAGGAAGAGCTGGCGCTGCTCGAAACCCTCGACATGGGCAAACCGATCAGCGATTCGATGAGCATCGACATCCCGGCGACCGCCAACGCGATCCGTTGGAGCGCCGAAGCCATCGACAAGATCTACGATGAAGTCGCCGCTACGCCGCATGATCAACTCGGCCTGATCACTCGTGAACCTTCGGGCGTGGTCGCGGCCATCGTGCCGTGGAACTTCCCGCTGATCATGGCCAGCTGGAAATTCGCCCCGGCTCTGGCGGCGGGCAACTCGTTCATTCTCAAGCCTTCGGAAAAATCCCCGCTGACCGCGATTCGTATCGCGCAGTTGGCGCTGGACGCCGGCATCCCGAAAGGCGTGTTCAACGTGCTGCCAGGCTTCGGTCACACCGTCGGCAAGGCGCTGGCGTTGCACATGGACGTCGACGTGCTGGCCTTCACCGGTTCGACGGCGATTGCGAAGCAACTGATGATTTATGCAGGCCAGAGCAACATGAAACGCGTCTGGCTCGAAGCCGGCGGCAAGAGCCCGAACGTGGTGTTCGCCGACGCTCCGGATTTGCGCGCAGCCGCTCAAGCGGCAGCCAGCGCTATCGCTTTCAACCAGGGGGAAGTGTGCACCGCTGGTTCGCGTCTGCTGGTCGAGCGTTCGATCCGCGAGCAATTCATTCCGCTGCTGGTGGAAGCGCTGCAAGCGTGGAAACCCGGTCACGCGCTGGACCCGGCGACCACCGTCGGTGCCGTCGTGGATCAGCGGCAACTGGACAATGTGCTGCGTTACATCAGCATCGGTCGCGAGCAGGGCGCTGAACTGATCGCTGGCGGCAAACGCACCCTCGAAGACACCGGTGGCCTGTACGTCGAGCCGGCGCTGTTCGACGGCGTGACCAACGCCATGACCATCGCCCAGGAAGAAATCTTCGGCCCGGTGCTGGCGCTGATCACCTTCGACACCGTTGAAGAAGCACTGCAGATCGCCAACGACAGCATCTTCGGCCTCGCCGCCGGCGTGTGGACCAGCAACCTGAGCAAGGCGCACACCTTCGCCCGTGGCTTGCGCGCCGGCAGCGTGTGGGTCAACCAGTACGACGGCGGTGACATGACCGCGCCGTTCGGTGGCTTCAAACAGTCGGGCAACGGTCGCGACAAATCGCTGCACGCGTTCGACAAGTACACCGAGCTGAAAGCGACCTGGATCAAGCTCTAACTCTTTTACAGCGGCGGCCGCCATCAACCGGCGGCCCTCGGAGAATAAAAATGAAACAACAACACGTAAACAGCTACTACGCCGCCACCCGCAATGAAGTCATCGATTTTCCGACGCTGGAAGAAGCGGTGGATTGCGATGTGTGCATCATTGGCGCCGGCTACACCGGTCTGTCCTCGGCACTGTTCCTCACCGAGGCTGGCTACAAAGTCACCGTGCTGGAAGCGGCGAAAGTCGGCTACGGCGCCAGCGGTCGCAATGGCGGGCAACTGGTCAACTCCTACAGCCGCGACGTCGATGTGATCGAAGCGCGCTACGGCGACAAGACTGCCGAGATTCTCGGCAGCATGATCTTCGAAGGCGCCGACATCATCCGTTCGCGCATCAAGGACTACGACATCAAATGCGACTACCGCCCGGGCGGCATTTTCGCAGCGATGAACAAGAAACAACTCAACGGTCTGGCCGAGCAGAAACGCGGCTGGGAACGCTACGGCAACCATAATCTGAAGATGCTCGACGCCGCGCAGATTCGCCGCGAAGTTGGCTCCGACGCTTACGTCGGCGGTCTGCTGGACATGCAGGGCGGCCATGTTCACCCGCTGAACCTGGCGCTCGGTGAAGCCGCTGCCATCGTGCGTCTCGGTGGCAAGATCTACGAGCAATCGGCTGCGGTGGAAATCAGCTACGGCGAACCGATCACCGTGCGCACGGCCAAAGGTCTGGTGCGCGCCAAGTACCTGCTGATCGCCGGCAATGCCTATCTGCCGCAAGGCCTCGACAACCGCGTGACCGCCAAGAGCATGCCGTGCGGTTCGCAAATCGTCGTCACCGAACCGCTGACCGAAAAGCAGGCACGCAGCCTGATCACCAACAACTACTGCGTCGAAGACTGCAACTATCTGTTGGATTACTACCGTCTGACCGCGGACAACCGTTTGCTCTACGGCGGCGGTGTGGTTTATGGCGCGCGTGAGCCGGACGACATCGAACAGCTGATCCGTCCGAAGATCCTCAAGACCTTCCCGCAGCTCAAAGACGTGAAGATCGACTACCGCTGGACCGGCAACTTCCTGCTGACCATGTCCCGCATGCCGCAATTCGGCCGCATCGAGAAAAACGCCTACTACATGCAAGGCTACAGCGGCCACGGCGTCACCTGCTCGCACCTGGCCGGCAAACTGATCTCGGAAATGATCCGCGGCGACGCCGAACGCTTCGACGCCTTCGCATCGTTGCCGCACATGCCAATGCTCGGCGGCCGCACCTTCTCCGCGCCCCTCACCGCCCTCGGCGCCGTGTACTACTCGCTGCGCGACCGCTTCGGCATCTAGTTACCTCCCCGGCGGCCGCCCCAAAAGGCGCCGCCGGTTTTTCCACCCCACCAGCAACACCACAAAACCCTGTGGGAGCTGGCTTGCCAGCGATGGCGATTTATCAGCCAAAAGTGATGTTGAATGTGCAACCCAATCGCTGGCAAGCCAGCTCCCACAGGTATTGTGTGCAACCCAGAATTACCACCGCCACACAGATTTCACCCACCACCCATCGAACCTGCTGAGCAACACTAACAAACGTGATTTAATAGCCGCCTTTCACGGTTCCGGGACACGGGAGCAACGTGATACGCGGCCTCCGCGTCCACCCGCCACCCACCCCCATTACCCTTAAGTCGTTCTCACATAAGGCAGTCAATGGATACGGGTTCTCGACTCAAACTAGTACGCGAAAGCTACAAACTCTCCCAGCGCGAGCTGGCCCGACGTAGCGGCGTGACCAATGCCACCATCTCCCTGATCGAACAGAATCGCGTCAGCCCCTCCGTCAGCTCGCTGAAAAAGCTGCTCGAAGGCATCCCCATGTCCCTGGCCGACTTCTTCACCTTCGACCAACCCCCACGCGAACACCAATACGTATTCCGCGCCAACGAACAGCCCGACCTCGGCCGCCACGGCTTGCGCCTGCTGCTGATCGGCGCCTCAGTCCCAAGCCGCCAGATGCGCCTGCTGCGCGAGCAATACGCACCGGGCGCGAGTTCCGGGGAAGAGCCGATCGTGCATTCGGAAGGTGAGGAGTGTGGGCTCGTCACCCGTGGCACCGTTGAGTTGACGGTGGATGGCTCGGTCAGCGTGTTGAATGCGGGGGATGGGTATTATTTTCCGACAACGCTGCCGCATAAGTTCCGGAATATCGGGGCGGATGAGGCAGAGATTATTAGTGCGAATACGCCGGCGAATTTTTGATAGGAACCTCAATTGCATGTTTGAAAGCTGCTTATGTCAGTTTGATGGCTGTGCGGCTCAAATGGTAAAATCCCGGGCCAGTTTTTCAAGGATGGTTCGGGAGTTTTCCGATATTGCGGAAAACGAGGGCGTCACCACCATGTACCGCAAAATCGTTTAAGAGGCCTATATTGAACCGCGGCAGAAAACTGAAGAGTTGCAAAGGATTGTTATCACCGATCTCCAGAATAAATACTTCTCTGTCTGTCTGGCCGTAGCGCCACAATAGTTTTTCATTATTTACTATCTCTTATGGTGGTGCAGTAGATGTTTGCTTGTGAGCAGTATTCAACGTTGATGGAAGTTAAGTCGGATTTTTTAGTGGTGGGCGGATTAGTAGCGGCGGCGTACGTGATCTACATTTGCACCATGATAATCCTGAAGTTGCTAGGGCGAGATCTAAATGGTCTTGTCAGTAATAAGCTTTTTGTGTGTTTTGTTGGTTTGGCAGCTCGTCGATGCATTTGGGTCGTGCTTTGTGTTTCTATCATGATGGCTATTTGTGGTTGGATGAATTTGGCATTAGATTACATTTTGTCATTGAGATTTGGCCCCTTTGAAGAATGCACAACAATTTACTTTATGTATGGATGGAAAATGTGCGTCGTCGGAGTGGTGTCCGGATTGTTGCTTTATTTTGCGACCAGAGCGCAGCGTTTCCACATTCCACTTGGTAAATTCACATCGCTGACCACCGCGGCTCCTCGAAAGTATTTTCTCCATCTTAATGGCAATATTGAACCGTGGGGAATGGCATATGTATACGCGCGAAATTCTATTAAAAACCTTTTAAACAAGCACGCTGGTTTTGTGTTGGTCGTGGAGTCTTGGCTGTTAGCCCAAGACGCTGTGCCGCCAATAGGTATAGAGGCACTCAAAGGAGTTTATTCTACTGTTGTGTCGTGGCGTAGTCCGGATTCGGGAAGGTTTGTTCGAGGCTGTTTGATGGTGTTTAGATTTATTGCAATGTTTGTTTTGGTTCCGGTGATATATAAAAAATATCGTGATCTTCAGCTTGTTTCGATGACTCCTTCGAGGGGTATACAACTAATTGTCACGCAGTGTGCTTCCCGTAATGTGAGCTGGAGTTATAAAAAAACACCATTTTTTCAGCTTTTGGTTTTAACTGCTATTTATCCGGAAAGAATGGAGGCGGCAACAGGATGTAGCGGGGTGGTTGTTATAGAGATTTAAGTTTGGATTGTTCTTTGTAATGTGTATGACCAAAAAAGGTGACGGAGTTACTTAATAATCCGTCACCTTAAAACGTTCTAGCCAAGAACATCAAATCCTCGTTGCTCTATAACTCGAAACACATCACTCACATCCTGCACCATGATCCTGGCGATAGTGGTGACGGTGGTTATGTCTTGCTCGGCGTGGTCGGGGAGGCAGATGCAAGCCATCAGATCGAGGTATTTGAGGACGGCATTCAGGCGTTCGCCGAGGCAGGCGTGGAGATCGCTCAGTGGGGCATTGGCGTCGATGTGGAGCACTGGTGCGTCGGAGGCGGGGTGGGACATTTGGGCGTAGCTGCACAGCGGGATTTTGATGCTCATAAGGTTTCACTCTTCAAGTCAAGAAGTGCCACCTTTCTGCTGCGAAACAAATGGGTGGCAGCTGTATGCGGGTTCGCAGACCGGAGAAGAGCCAAACCGGCAGACCCGAAGGTCTCCCACACACAGCCGCCATAAAACGAAACGGCGGCGAATTTTGCCACAGTTGTCATTGAGTGGTATGTGTCACTTCTGAGGGCTGCGAAACCCTATCGCCGAATTCGATCAGCGACAGACCCACTCTAGGCACCAAGATCAGCAGCCGCAACCCACCTGTAGGACGTGAAAAACGTACCTGTGGCGAGGGAGCTTGCTCCCGCCCGGCGGCGCAGCCGCCGCAATCAGGGCGCTGCGCCGTATCAGGACGAAAGGGATTGCTGAGTAGAGGACTGCTTCGCAGCCCAGCGGGAGCAAGCTCCCTCGCCACAGGTCGTGTTTTCCTACGAGATTTGATCTCTCGAGATTCATGGCGCAAAACCGCTACTTCGCCTTCCAATGCCCACCACCACTCTCACAATCAATCTTCGCCTGCCCCAAATGCTCCACGTCGTAGTAGTACGTGGTCACCTGTGCATTCTCCGGGATGTTCAACGCCTTGGCGTTTTTGTCTTTGCTGGTGGAGTGCGGGTTGGCCAGGGATTCCTGAGTGAGTGTGGCTATACACGTGGCCTGGTAGTGGTCGTCGCACTGTTGGACCTTTTTCTTGGTGCTGCTGAGCATCTCCTTGCTTTCGTTGCTGCACGACCAGTCGATGGCATCTACGGGCACGCCTTCGTACTCGTAGCAGCTGTGAGTTTCAACGGCGGGGACGGCGGCGCTTTGGGAGCGGGTTTCGACGTCGCAGCCTTGGGCCATGACGAGGGTTGGGGTGAGGCTGAAGCTGGCGATCAGGAGCAGACAGCGCATGTTCATCGGGATCTCCTCCGCAATGGCGCCGGGTCTGATCGTTGATTTGGCGCTTATTGGTTTCGAGGCAGTACGCTGGCGGGAGGTTCCATCAGGTTTTTGATTTGCGTGGTTCGCGTAGACTGCGAAACAATCAGCCGTATCGCGCCCAAGGATTGGAAATTTGCTCATGATCGAAATCGGCAGCCGCAACAACGCCCCCACGCCGCAACACCAGATCCACGACGTCTACATCTTCAACATCGATCTGTCCCGACCGGCCACGCCGTTCTGCTTCGAGCAATCAATTGGCGGCGGGCATGCCGAGCAGGGTGGTGCGCGGTGGTTGGCGCTGGACGAGCTGGATGCGTGGCCGGGTGAGTGGCGCGAGCATTTGCGCAAGGCCGACTGCGCCTGGGTTGCCGAGTTGATGGACGCGCATCCGGGGGCGGATCAGGCCATGTTGGTTTCGTTGATTCTCCAGCGACATGCCGGGCCAGCAAAACCAGCAAGCCGTTTGCAGAAAATAGGCCGATGGTTCAAGCGCAATTTTTACGTCGGCGGCCGATACGGCGTCTAACCCGAGGAAACCCCATGACTCAAACACTCGAACGCGCAATAGCCATCGCCGCTACCGCCCACGCTGGTCAAGTGGACAAGGGCGGGGCGCCGTATATTTTGCATCCGCTGAAGGTCATGTTGCGCATGAGCAGCCTGGAAGAACGCATCGTCGCGGTTCTGCACGATGTGGTCGAGGATTGCGGTATCAGCCTGGATGATTTGCGCAAGGAAGGCTTCAGCGAGGAGGTGCTTGAGGCCATTGCTTCGGTGACCAAAGTGCCGGGTGAGTCCTACGAGGACTTCGTCGAGCGCGCGGCACAGAACCCGATTGGACGGGTGGTGAAACTGGCGGATCTGGAGGAGAACAGCGATCTGTCGCGGATCGCTTCGCCGAGCTGGGAAGATCTGGAGCGGGTCGAGAAGTACCGGCGGGCGATTGGGCGGTTGCGCGTATAAGCGATTTTGGCCCCGATAACGATTCAATCTTCGTCGTCGTACATCAAAGTCAGCTGCGCTATCCACTCATCGCTGGCGTCAAATTTTGCGAAATAAGCTCGTTTCTCCGCTTCACTTAATCTAGTGAAGAACGGATAGAAGTACTGGTCGTTGTAGTAGCCTTGCGCGCCCTGCATATTGCCGCCCCACCATGCTGGGTTGTATTCCTCAAAGGCGATCCATGGCGGTGGTACGCAAACTCTCTTGGCGGCGAGTCGGTCAAGGAATTCGTCGCTGTTCGTCACCAGGCGAATGGTCAGAGCCTTGAATTCTTCAGTCGATGTGGAAAACAGTAATCGCTGATTGTTCGCCGGGTCTTCGTATTCGAAAACTTGTGTGGCATCGAAAACACGTTCATCAATCTTCTGAAAACTCGACTCGACCAACCCGCGGAAACCACTGAACTCGTCGACCGTGGTCAGCAGTGCAACGTACCCGGCAAAAACACCGGAGTATTCCAGGGACGCAGCGGTTGGCTGCGCGGGCAGGCGAGTGCTCGACAGCGGCTTCGGAAATCGCGTCTGGAGTTCTCGAAGGGTGTAACCGGCAAATGACTGTTGGCTCGCGGGTTTCACAAGCGCCATGATTCGGTTCAGTAGAGTCATTGGAATAGGCAACGCAAAGGAATTGGCGTGGCGAAATGTTACTTAACAACCTTGGCATGAGCCAGTCACCTCGAATCATCTACTACACTCTCAGATTACCCCGCATCACAGGCAACCCCACGCCGCGCCGGAGGTAATCATGATTCGCTTATCGTCCATTTCCCTGTTTTTCGCTGCAACGCTGTGCGCCACACAAGCCACGGCCCAATCGGTGGTGCCGCTCAAAGGCCAGACCTCCCAGCAGACCCAGATCGACATCAACGACTGTCATTCCATCGCCTCGACCTCAACGACATCCACACCGCAAAGCGGCGGCCGTCTCAAGGGCGCGGCAGTCGGAGCCGCGGCCGGTGCTGCTGGCGCGCAGATACGCGGGCGGCAGCATGATGAGTTCTACGACGCGGTCGACGATGATCGAAAACAGGATTACCGGCAAAACCGCGCCAGAGAGACTGCTGCGGCCGGTGCGGTGGTCGGTGGTTCACGCCAGCGCCAGGAGCGGCGGGCGCAGGGCAAGACTGATGCGGCGGCCAGTTCCAGCGCCTACGCCGGGTGTTTGCAGGGCCGCGGTTATCAGGTCACGCCTTGACGACGTTCCCGGTGCGCTTCGAGCAAGTGCACCATCGCGCCGCTGTAGAGCGTCACCAGAATGAACAGACTCATGCGCACGGCGAACGCGGTGTACACGTCTTTGCCGGCGATGCTGTCCTGCACCGATTGGCCGAGCAGAATGATCATCGTCACCAGGGTGTTGAGCCAGAAGCTCGCACCGAAGCGTGAGCGGCTCAGGCCGTAGAGTTTGCGCGCCACAAACAGGCCGAACAGCAGCATCCACAAAAAGAACATCCACAGATGTACGAACAGGCTGAGCGCGCACCAGAACAACACCGCCAGCAGCCCGCCGAGCAGGGTCGAACCGAGCAATTCACGCCCGGCATGCTGGGCGCGGGTGGTGGAGCTTTGCTGGCCGAGGCTGACGGCTTTGAGGATGATCGGCAGGTAGCTGGCTGGGTCGATCAGGGCGAGTAAAAACGTCGGCAGTACGATCAACGTCGCCCTTAGCGCCACACGCGCTACATCTTCGGCGGGGAGGGCGGGCGCACTCGGCGGCGCGGGACTGTTGGCCGGCTCCGGGAACAGCGCATGACTGATGCCGACCACCGCGACCGCCAGCAACAAGCCTTTGACCAGTGCGCCAACCACCGCCATCGCCAGATCGAACTCGGCGAACCCGGCGGCGGAGATCATGGTCATGCCGATCACCAGAAAAATCACGATCAGATTGTTGCCGCCACGCAAGCCAAAGCGAAATACCAGAAATAGTCCGAGGCCGACCAACAGCACGCCACTCACCGGGTAATAGCGCAGCAACGGCACCAGCAACAAGCCGATGCTCGTGGTGAGCGCTGCGACCAAACCCAATACCAGCGCGCCTCTCAGCGGCAGTGGTCGAGGCAGGCTGGCCAGCAGCAACACCGCCAGTACCGGTGAAATAAACGCCAATGGCAAGCCAAGCGCATAACTGGCAGCGGTGCACAGCGCGGTGCCAAACGCCAGACGCAAGGCTCGCTGTGCCGGAACGCTGCGTTCAGTAGGCATACGACAACCAGCTCATCAGACCGAAAAACACCCGCCCGAGCGGATTGAGCAGATTGCCTTCGCTGGGGAATGCCATCACCTCCGCCTGACCACCGGCACGGATCGCGCGGCTCTCGAACAGGCGTTTTTTCGCCTCCTCGCTGAACTCGATGATCACCGGAAAGCGTTGGGCCGGACGCAGCCAGTCGCGGCTGTTCTGGATGGTCGGCAGGGTACCCGGCGCGGGTGTCTGGCCGACGCTGACGCCATAGCCAACGCTGCGCACGCGGCCGTGGAGCACTTCACCGGGCAGCGCGTCGAGGATGATCGACACCGGTGTTCCGGGTCTGATTCGGCCAAGGTTGTTCTCGGTCAAATCAGCGCTGATCCACAAATCCTGGATGGTGATCAACGTCATCACCGGACTGCCGGCGGCGGCGAACTGGCCGACTTCGGTGCGCAGGTCGGTGATCAATCCGGCCGAGCGCGCGCCGATCCGGGTATTGGCCAGGTCCAGTTCGGCTTTGGCCAGCGTGGTCGCGGCGCTGCGCAATTGGGCGTTGGTTTCGGCGCTGCCGCCTTCTTGTTCCTGCGCCCGTTGCACCTCGGCACGTGCGGCCGCGACCTGGCTGATCGCTTGCTCGCGATTGGCCCGCGACACTTCCAGCAGTCGCACGGAGATCGTGCCGGGATCCTGTTTGTACAAACCTTCAAGACGTTGATTGTCCTGGCGTGCCTTGAGTTCGTTGGCCTGAGCAGCGCGCAACGAAGCTTGGGCCGAGGCGATGCCAGCGGTGCTCGCGCCGACTTGGCGGCGGGTCGATTCGAGATCGGCTTTCGCTCGGTCGACGGCTATTTGCAGCGGCTGTGGATCAAGTTCGAACAGGATGTCGCCAGCCTGCACATCCTGATTGTTGCGCACGTTGACCCTTATCACTCGGCCTGCGACTTCCGCCGCCACCGGGATCACAAACGCGCCGACTCGCGCTTGTTGGGTGTAGGGCGTGATGCGGTCGGCCAGCAGATACCAGACCAGACTCAGCAGAATCAGCAGCAATACCCAGCGGATGCCTTTTTTTGCCGGATCGGGTGCAGCAGGCGCTGTTTCACTCATTGCGATTTACCTGCAGGGGGAAGGGGATATGCGGGTTGCGCGGGCGGTTCGGTCAGCAATCCGCCCCAGTCAGTGCGTTGCTGCATTTGCTGGCGGGTCGGCGCGTCGATCTGCGGCGCGCTGCTTTGCCAACCGCCGCCGACGGCTTTGTACAAGGCAATCAAATTGCTCACGGCGTTGCTGCGGCTGACCAGATAGTTGTCCTGCAACTCCAGCAGCGCGCGCTGCGCATCGAGCACGCGCTGAAAGTCCGAATAGCCTTCGCGGTATTGCGCGTTGGCCAGCACCAGTGAACGTCGCGCGGCGCCTTCGGCCTCGCCGAGAATTCGCTCGACCTCCAGCGCTTTGGTCAGGCCGCTGGCGGCATCATCCGCCTCGCGCGCGGCTTGGCGAACCTTGTCGCGATAGGCTTCGATCAACTGCTGCAACCGCGCGTCTTGCACGCGAATGTTGTTGCGGATACGCCCGTAGTCGAACAGGTTCCAGCGCAGGCTCGGGCCGCCGATCAGGTCGAGACTGCGTGGTGTTGCGCTTAGGGAATCGCTGGACCAGACGATGCTGCCGAGCAGGGTCAGCGACGGATACAGATCGGTTTCAGCGACACCGATCAGCGCCGATTGCGCGGCGACATTCAGTTCCGCCGCGCGCACATCGGGACGGCGCAGCAGCAGGTTGGCCGGGACGTCTTGCAGCACGACGCGATCGACCAAGGGAATCAAGCCCGATTGCTCCGCCAGCAAGGCCGCGCCGCCGGGCGGTTGGCCGACCAACACCGCCAGCGCATTGCGGGTGCGCAGCAATTGGTCTTCAAACGCCGGAATCGTGCTCAAGGTGCCGAGGTATTGGGTTTTCGCCTGTTGCAGGTCAAGTTCAGCACTTTGCCCGCTGGTGAAGAGTTTTTCAGTGATCTCGAAATTACGCTTCTGCTGAGTGGCGTTTTCCCGCGCAACCCGCAGGCGTGCTTCGGTGGTGCGCAGGGAAAAGTAAGTATCGGCGACCTGAGCGCGCAGTAATACGAGGGCGTCTTCGTAGTTGGCTTGGGCGGCGAAGTAGCCGGCGTCGGCGGACTCGATGGCGCGGCTGAAGCGGCCCCAGAAATCCAGTTCCCAGCCGACATCGAACGCAGCGCTGTGCTGCCAGAAATGCAGATCCTGCGGGTTGCTGCCACCCGACTGACGGCGGTCGATGTACAGGCTGTCGGCGCTGGCCTGTTGCAGTTGCGGATAGCGGCCACTTTCGGCAATGCCCAATTGCGCGCGGGCCTCAAGCACGCGCAGGCCGGCGATTTTCAGGCTGCTGTTGTGGGCTTCGGCTGCGCTGATCAATTGATCGAGGATCGGATCAGCAAAAACTTGCCACCATTGGCGCAAATCCGGATACGCCCCGCGTTCACTGGCCTGTTCCAGCGCCGGGCTGTTCCACTGCTTGCTCCAGGCCTCGGCCGGCGCCTGGAAATCCGGCCCCAGACGCATGCAGCCGCCAAGTCCGAGGACACCAAGCAACAGCAGGTGACCGGGCCGCATCGGCAGGGCTGTGGTTGGAGGCATGCAGGTGTCCGCAAACGGAAATGTCACTGGAGCATAGACGTCAGTTTGCGCCTTGCGCGGTCGAATCAACTGCTACGCTTTGGCGGGCAAGGTTCGATGATCTGCGCCCCTGACGAAAAGGTGGGAACCCCCATGGATACTGCTCAAGACCCGATTGCACCGACCAATGCGACCTGGCGTTTCAAGGTCGGTGTGGCGATCATCTGCCTGATGCTTGGTTCGTGGGCGATGGTGCCGATCGCGGCCGCGCTTGACGTGCCCGGCTCGAAAGTCGCCGCGCTGACTGGCGTGCTGTTCATCAGCAATAAAGTGCTGTTGCTGTTGGTGATCGCCGTGATGGGCAAGGCCGGGTTTGCCGAACTCAAACGCAAGATCGGCAAATACGTTTCCGGGATGATCCCGACGCCGGTCGCCGAAGTCGGGCCGATTCGTCACCGGATCGGCGTGGTGATGTTTTGCCTGCCGCTGCTCTGCTCGTTTCTCGAACCCTACTTTGATAACTTCTGGCCAGGGTTGCGGCCCAATTTGTGGCAGCTGCAATTGCTCGGCGACCTGATGTTTATCGGCAGCTTCTTCGTGCTCGGCGGCAACTTCTGGGAGAAGGCCCACGCCCTGTTCGTACGCAAGGCGCGGGTGGTGAGCGAATGAATCAGGCGTGGCCGAGGGCCACGGCAAACGACACAACGATCATGCAGGCGAAGGCGAAATTGAGGTTCATGGCGGGCGACCCTTGTCGTTTGGAATGGGGGCCATTCTGAACAGGCAGGGGCGCGATGAAAAATTCGGCGTGTTGATTCCAATGATCGAAGCCATTGATACCCGGCGTTTGATCGGCTGTGTACGCTCATCATCGAAATGTATGTGCGAGCGCTTGCAGGGCTGAGATTTGCAGCGAATTCGATGTCCTCATCGCGGGCAAGCCCGCTCCCACAGTGTCCGAGGTGTACTCAAAACTCAGGTACACCCCAAACCCTGTGGGAGCTGCGGTGCGACGATTCGACTTGCCCGCGATGAGGCCTGTTCGGTCAGCGCAGTTTTTCGAGCATCTGGTAGTACCACATGCCCGCCGCCAGCATCGGATTGCCCAGCAGGTCACCCATCGGCACGCGGATGTGCTGACACTGCGCAAACGTGTCGAACTGCTGCATCTGCCCGGTGATTGCCCGGCCCATGATTTCGCCCATGATGTGCGTGGTGGCGATCCCGTGACCGGAGTAGCCCTGGCAATACCAGACGTTGTCCGAGAGCTTGCCCAGTTGCGGGATGCGGTTGATCACGATGCCCATCGCGCAGCTCCACTGGTAGTCGATCTTCACGCCTTTGAGCGCGGGGAAGGTCTGTTCGATGCACGGGCGCAGTTCACCGGCGATGTCGCGTGAATCCTTGCCGCTGTAGTTGGCGCCGCCGCCGAACAGCAGGCGACCGTCGGCAGTGAGGCGGTAGTAATCGAGGACGAAACGGCAGTCGTAAACGGCGAGGTCTTCGGGGTTGATCTGCTTCGCCAGCGCGCCGAGCGGTTCAGTGGTGACGATGCCGCCCATGGCCGGGAAAATCTTGCCCTTGAGCTGGCCCGGTTCGAGTTTGTGATAGACATCACCGGCCAGCAGCACCTGGTTGGCATCGATCTGGCCGTGGGCGGTTCTCACCCCGGGCGTAGCGCCGTGAATGATCTCCAGCACTTCGCTGTTCTCGAAGATCAGCGCACCAAGGCTTTCAGCCGCTCGCGCCTCGCCGATGCACAGGTTGAGCGGGTGCAAATGCATGTTGCGGGTGTTCTTGATCGCGCCGTGGTACAGCTCGCTTTGCAGCAAGTCACGCACTTGGCTGCGATCAAGCAGGCTGACTTCGTCGGCCATGCCACGGCGTACGGCTTCTTCGTAGTCTTTGCGCAGATCGGGCATGTGGCTCGGTTTGTACGCGGCATGCAAATGGCCGTGTTTGAGGTCGCAGTCGATGGCGTATTTCTCGACGCGGTTTTTGATGATTTCGTGCCCGCGCCAGCGCAGGTGCCAGATGAAATCGTCGACCTCGTCGCCGAGCTTGCGGCGCATCTGTTTGCGCATCGCACCCTCACCGGACAGGCTGCCAGTGACTTGCCCGCCATTGCGCCCGGTGGCGCCCCAGCCGATCTTGTGGCTTTCGACGATGGCGACTTTCAAGCCTTTTTCGGCGAGTTCGACGGCGGTCGCGACGCCGGTGAAACCGCCGCCGATGATCACCACGTCAACCTTGTGTCGGCCTTGCAGGGTCGGGTAATCGGTGTCGCGGTTGAGGGTGGCGGTGTAGTAGGAATTCGTGCGTTCGGTCATGTTGGTGTCCACAAAATTCGGGAGCTGAAGGAGATCCCTGTGGGAGCTGGCTTGCCAGCGATAGCGGAGGGTCATTCAGCAGAGATGCTGAATGTGCCGACCCCATCGCTGGCAAGCCAGCTCCCACAGGTTGGGTGTCGGATGTTTAAGCTTCGGTCAGATACCAGCGCCAATCCTGCTCACCCACTTCGGCCATGAACTGGCGGTACTCCGCGCGTTTGACGGCCAGATACACCCCGAGAAATTCCTGGCCCAAGGCATCGCGCGCCCACACTGAGTTTTCCAGCGCCGTCAGCGAGGTCAGCCAGTCGGTCGGCAGCAATTCTTTGGCCTGCGCGTAGCCGTTGCCCTGCACCGGTTCGCCCGGATCGAGGTTTTCCGTAATGCCACGATGAATGCCGGCAAGGATCGCTGCAGCCGCCAGATACGGGTTGGCATCGGCGCCGCAGATGCGGTGTTCGATGTGCCGGGTATTGGCCGGCCCGCCCGGCACGCGCAGGCTCACGGTACGGTTGTCGACGCCCCAGGTCGGCGCCAATGGTGCGTAGCTGTTGGCCTGAAAGCGCCGGTACGAATTGGCGTTCGGGCAGAACAGCAGCAGCGAATCGAGTAACGACGCGAGCATGCCGCCGATCGCGGTACGCAGCAGCGGCGTGCCGGCCGGATCCTCCGAAGCGAACAGATTGCGTCCTTCACCATCGGCCAGGCTGACGTGCATGTGCATCCCCGTGCCGGCCAGATGATCGAACGGTTTGGCCATGAATGTGGCCTGCATGCCGTGCTTGTGCGCGATGGCTTTGACCAGTCGTTTGTAGCGCACCGCCTGATCCATCGCCTCCAGCGCATCGCCGTGTTCGAGGGTGATTTCGACCTGGCCGGGCGCGTACTCGGAGATTGCGGTGCGCGCCGGAATACCGTGCAGTTTGCAGGCGCTATATAGGTCGGCGAGGAACGGTTCGATCTGTTCCAGTTCACGTAAACCGTAGACTTGCGTGTGTCGCGGTCGCCCACCGTCGACATCCAGCGCCGGTTGCGGACGACCGTGGTGATCGCGCTTGGCGTCGAGCAGATAGAACTCCAGCTCGCAGGCCATGACCGGGTAATAACCCTCGGCTTTTAACCGGTCGATTACCCTGATCAGTAAATGACGCGGATCCGCAATGCTCGCCGGCATGCCTTGCTCCGGGTGCATGCTGACCTGCACCGCAGCGGTCGGAATCTGCCGCCACGGCAGGCGCACCAGACTGCCTTCGAGCGGATAGGCGCGGCAGTCGATATCGCCGACGTCCCACACTAAACCGGAGTTTTCTACATCGTCACCCTGTACGGTCAGACCGAGAATAGTGCTCGGCAACGGCCGGCCGCTTTCATACACGGCGAGCAGTTCTTCGCGGTGCAACAGCTTGCCGCGCGGCACGCCGTTGGCGTCGAGAATGAACAGCTCGATCATGTCGATATCGGGGTTCTGATCGAGGAAGGTACGGGCGTCTTCAAGGGCTGCAAATTTCATGGATGTCACTCACGCGAGCGCCGCACAGGCGCGCAGATTCGGGCCGGACGCAGCAACGGGCAAAAGCTCGGGCAGTCTGGCTTGGATATCAAAAAAAGAGGGGGACTAGCGGATATCCGGCGGGCGTGCGGAGTGACGGAGTTTGGAGCGCAGCAAAGCCATGGGGAGATTGACGATACGGTTCATACGCCGCCCCTGTGGGAGAGGGCGCGCAGCGTAGACACGTTCAACGATTCTAATTGTTGTAGGGACGTGCTCATGACGCGTGTTTCCGTTGGCGGAAAACGTCGGCGGCGGGAGTGTCCCGCCGTGCCGGTGTGGCTGGATAGTAAGGGCAAAGTCGCGGACAAGTAAACGACCGATTAGCGCCGCGATCAGAAGTTGTAGACCACCTGGCCGGCCAATGAAGTCTGCAACCGGCGCTCGACTATCGGGCTGTCCGCCGCATCGTTGCTCAGATACTGCGCCGCCAGTACTGCCGACAGGCTCCATTGTTCATCCAGCGGCAACGACCACGTAAGATCCGCGCCACGACTGATCAAACCACCACGCGCCTTGTAGGCTTTGAACTGACTGCGCGAGGCCTGAGCGGCGCTGACGCCGTACCAGGTGCGCAGGTAATCGCTGTCACCAAATTGACTGTTCAGGCTACCGGTCAACTTGCCCAGCGAGCCTTCATACAGCGGCGCACTGATGCTCAGCTTCAGGCGATTCCAGCCTGAGCCGGTGTCGTGATCATCCTTATCCTTTTCCAGCGCATGCTCGAAACTCGCGCCGAGAATGATCGGCCCCATGTGATAGCTGCCGTCCACCCCCAGCACCGGGCGCGACTTGATCGACCCCATGCCGTTGAGCTCATCCGAGCCCTTGAACCCAGTCTTGCGATCCTTGCGCACATCACTCGCGCCGACGTACACGCTCAAACCGAAATCGTCTTCGTCAAAGCCCCAGCCGAGACCGCGTGATGTATCGAAGAAAATCCCGTACGGACTGCTGATTGCCACAGCCGCCATCGGCGCCACCACCCGCTCGGCGCCACCACCCGCTCGGCGCTGCCGCTGTAACGCGGCGCACTGATGGCTCCGGCACTGAGTCTGGCATGCCAGTCTTCGGCGCGCAGGGAATCGGCCGGCAGTAGCAGGCAAATGGAAGTCAGGGACAACGAGAATGTGCGAAACGAAACTTGCATGGGGCACCCGTGGGGAATGTGGATGCGCCCATGCTAGGCGGGTGGCGGCGGGCAATCTTTGGCAGCTTTGTCGGGAAACTGTCAAAGACTGTGAAGCCGGTTTCAGCTCAGTCCCGGTGGGCGCCGGGTGAATCATCTTGAAGTGCTTTGGCAATGGGAATGGCGGGGCAGGGTCTGGTAGGTTTCGGCCATGATTTTGCACCGGCAATGACGCCGAGCGCTGATGCAGCAACCATTCAAGGATGAAACAACATGCCACTGAAACCGCCGATCAAGGGCACAAGCCCGGTCGATGTTCATATCAGACCTTCCACCGACGGCCCGACACTGGGGCCGGTGATTCGGCCGAGTGTCAATCTCACTCCGACGCCATCTCAGCACCTCCCCGGTGCGCTGAAGACACCGCAGACCAGCGCTGGAGATGTCGTTGCTTCCGTGTCAACGCTGACTGTTCGCGATGTTGCGGGCGTGCCAGAAGTTTCGCCGAATGCCGGGCAACGACCGCTGGAGGATTACCGCGTCAACGCCGCAGCCCGGCTTACGGAAGTCGACGCCGAGGGGCTCAGATCCTTCAAGGGACGTCAGTTCGCTGAAGTGCCGGGGCAGGGCGTTGTTCAGGTCGGAACTGATCAACAGACCGGCTTGTACCGAGCCAAACTGGCCAGCGAACTCAACCCGTCCGGCCCGGCTCTGGAGCGCGACAGCGATGGCACTGTCTGGCATCCGCTGGAAGAGTTCGCCACAGACGCCTCGCGTACGCCCGATCCGCGCAAAGGCGGGTCGACGCTGGAGGCCCTGGTGCATCCGAGGGAGGCCGAGGACGGCAACCAGCGGGATTCCTCTGATGATCCATTCGAGCTGGCATCGGAATCGATGCCGATCAAGCCCTACACCGAGCAGGAACTCGCCTTTATGCGCGAGGAGACCCGCTACACCTTCCGCGACAATCAACTCGGCTCATATAACCGTGCCAACAACGGCAAATATCCGCTGCGCGATACGTTCGGCAGGCCGGTGCGGATTCGCAAGCTTGAAACCATAGTCACGCTGACCACGGGAGAGAAATACACCTCCGGGCCGATCAAGCCTTACATCAAATTTGAAGGCTTCGAAGACGTTGCGCGGCTCTACGAAGAAAAACTCGAGCTGCGCACGTTCACAGAGGCCGACGTGAAAGTGCCGGGTGAACGCGGCCTGATCGGGCAATCGATGGTGGTGGCCAACAGGCGAATCAATAAAGGTGAAGCCTTGGGCCTGTATGGCGGAACGCTCAGCCCGGTGCGGCTGGTCAGGCGTCAGGAACAGACCTTCACCATGCTGGCCGGGTCTTACGTGCATTACGGGCCGGGAAACTTGATTGAAGAACCGGTGGTTATTATCGGCGATAACATCATTTCCCGGCTTAATTCGAACTTTGAGTATGACGCCAGCGGCAAGCCGATTCGGCAATCGCCGGACGGCTATAACGTGCAGACCGTCGGATTCAAAGTCGAAGCGGACATGTTGATTGGCGATCGGCTAGTCAACCGGCCGTACATGTTGAATGCGCTGTTTGCCACCGAGGATATTCCGGCGGGGACGGAGTTGCGCTGGAATTACAATTATTCGGATAAAGAGATGAAGATGATTTTCGGCTGAAGGAAGTATTGATTGTGCTGACGCCATCGCTGGCCTGCCAGCGATGAACGATAACGCGGCCTACGGTTTGGCCACCCGCCACAAATACCAGGCCGCCACGGTCCGAAACGGACTCCAGCCCAACCCGATCTCAATCATCTGCTTGCGCGCAGGCTGCACCTGCAACCCCTTCAATCGCCGATACCCCTCGCGCACGCCAAAATCATCCGCCGGTAATACATCCATCCGCTCCAGGCTGTAGATCAACAACATCTCCACCGTCCAGCGCCCAACCCCGCGCAGGCTGACCAAACGTTCAATCAACGCCTCATCATCCATGGCCAGAGCGGTAGCGTAATCCGGCACCACGCCATCCAGCGTCGCCTGAGCAATCCCCTGAATCGTCGCAATCTTGCCGGCCGAAAACCCGCAGCCGCGCAGGCTGGCGAAATCTGTTGCCAGAATCTGCTCCGGACGCGGAAACGTCTGATCAGGAAACAATCCCACCAGCCGTCCGACAATCGCATCGCCCGCCTTGGCATGCAGTTGCTGATAAGCGATCGCGCGCACCAGCGATTCATAAGGATCCCGCGCCGGATGCGGCTGATGCAGACACGGGCCGATGGCCGCGATATGCCGCTGCCAGTCGGCATCCAGCCCGGCGAGAAATGTACTTGCCGTTTGATATGTATCGGTCATCAGAAAGCCAATGGTTGCCTGAGCTGCAGCGCTGCATTCTCGAGCCTGAGCAGAAACGCCTTGCGCGGCTGCCCACCACCATAGCCGGTCAGCGAGCCATCTGCACCGATCACCCGATGGCACGGCACCACAATCGACAGGCGATTGTGCCCGTTGGCAAGGCCCACCGCCCGGCTCGCACCGGGTTTGCCCAGACGCGCAGCGATGGCGCCATAGGTGCTGGTGTGGCCATAGGGGATTTGCAGCAGTTCGGCCCAGACCTGACGCGAAAACTCGCTGCCGGGCAGGTGCAGCGGCGTGGTGAATTGAGTGAGCTTGCCGGCGAAATACTGCGCCAGTTCCGATTCGATCTGCTGCAAATGCGCGTTGTGCCCCGGAGCGACCACATAGCCATGCCGGCTCTGCAGTTCTTCGACTTCGCGAGTCAGCGCCGGGCGGTCGAGAAACTCCAGCAGCACCAGTCCCCGGCGCTCGGCCATGGCGATCATCGGCCCCAGTGGCGTGGTCAGGCGAGTGAACAGCAGCGGTTCACTCGAACCGACGCGCCCCGGCGTAATGTGAAAAGACTTTTGAAACGCATCGCGAAAACCGCTCAGCGATTCATAGCCGGAATCGAACGCGGCGTGATCAATCGAGGTGCCTTGGCGAATCCCGCCTAGCGCCATTCCCAGCCGACGGGTGCGCAGCCAGGCGTGAAAGGTCATGCCGAAATGCTGTTTGAACCAGCGCCGCAGCTTCAGCGGTTCGATGCCCTCGGCGAGCAATTGCGCATCGCTCCAGCGCACCTCCGGATCGGCATCCACGGCTTGCAACAGCCGTTGCACCCAGTCCGGCGCGATGGCGGCGGCGTCCAGCGGTTTGCAGCGCAGGCAAGCGCGATAACCGGCAGACATGCACTCGTCGGCATGCGCAAAGAACTCGACATTCTCCGGTTTCGGCTTGCGCGCGGTGCAGCTTGGGCGACAAAAAATCCCGGTGGTTTTCACCGCCGTGAAGAACACGCCTTCATAGGCAGTGTCGCGTTCGAGCATGGCGCGAACCATTTCGGCGTGGGGTGGCAGCATGGCGGTTTGTATGTTCATGGGCTGAGCATAAATCCAGGTTTTCGATGGCTCCACCGAAAAATCGACAATGAATTTTGATGGCCTTGTTCTACAGTCAAAGCCTGTGCATCAATGGAATCACGTCATGCATCCATTCATCATCCAACACATCGATCACATCGTCCTGCGTGTCGAAAACATGCAACGCAGCATCGAGTTCTACCAGCTGGTATTCGGGGCTGAGGTGGTCAAGCGTCAGGAAAAGCTCGGCCTGGTGCATTTGCGCGCAGGCACTTCGATGATCGACCTGGTCGACATCGCAGGCGAAATCGGCCGCAAGGGCGGTGCCGCTGCCGGTATCGAGCGGCGTAATGTCGATCACTTCTGCCTGCGCGTCGAGCCATTCGATGAGGAGGCGCTGATCGCTCATCTACAGTCGTTCGGCCTGACAGTCGAGAAAGCCGCACTGCGTTTCGGCGCTGAAGGCAGCGGCTTGTCGCTGTATTGCTTCGACCCGGACGGCAATCAAGTCGAGCTTAAAGGCCCGTCCGCGACCTAGGCACGCTTGGCCAGCAGCAGTACGGAAGCCGCCGCTGACAGCAGCCCTGCGCAGCAGCGGTTGAAGATCCGCTTGCCGCGCGGTTCGGCGAACCAGCGGCGCATGTGCAGGCCCATGTAGGCGTAGGCGCTGATGGCGATCCATTCCAGCAACAGAAACAACGTCCCGAGCACCGCGAATTGCCCGGCAATCGGTCGAGTCGGGTCAACGAACTGCGGTAGAAACGCGGTGAAAAGCAGAATCGCTTTCGGATTGCCGGCCGCTACAAAAAACTCCTGTCGGGCCAGCGCGACCATCCCAGCCGAGGCGCCGGTCACGATGTCCTGTGCATGCGGATCGGCGCGCCATAGCTGCCACGCCAGATACAGCAAATACCCTGCGCCAATGATCTTGATCGCCGAGAACAGCCATTCCGACGTTTGCAGCACCACAGACAAACCGGCGGCGGCGAGCGCAATCATTCCGGCAAACGCGAACAACCGCCCGATTCCCGCCACGCAAGCGCGACGGTAGCCATAGCGGGTGGCGTTGCTTACCGACAGCAGGTTGTTCGGGCCGGGGGCCATATTCAGTGCGAAGCAGGCCGGGAGAAAAATGGCGAGGGTGGCGAGATCCATGACGCGCGCTCCATTGGCTGAGCGCTATTTTTATCACGGGCAGATGCGAGCCTGACCCGTACAGCCATGGTGAAGTGTCGCGGTACAGGTCGATCGAACTTTATGGCACTTTGCTAACTCTGAGCCATCACGGAGGGCGGTAGTTGGTCAGAAAAAACCGTCCGCCCGGTCAGAAAGAGCGCTCGGCCGTGTAAGATCCGCGCCACGCTTTTACATACCTTCATGGCCCCAGGCGGCCCTTTACGAGCGATATACATGCAAGCAAAGGCCCGTGAGGTTTATGTGCCCCCGGTGTTGCAAGATTTGCGCGCCGGCACTGCCGAACTGCACATCGCACTGGAAAAACGCCTTCCTTTCTTCTCCGATGCCCTCGATTTGAACGCTTTTATGCGGCTGATGCAGGCCTATTACGGTTTCTATCGACCGCTGGAAAGTGCCTTGCAGGACAGTCAGTCGATTCCTGCTGATTTTGATCTGGCGCCGCGCTTGAAAGCTTTGACGCTGCTCAAAGACCTGCAAGCCCTGGGCATGCAGACTCAAGCGTTGCAAGACTTGCCGATCTGCCGCAACTTGCCCGTTATTGATTCCAGCGCTGCATGCCTCGGCGTGTTGTACGTACTGGAAGGCGCGACGCTGGGCGGACAGATCCTGCGCCGCGAGATCGCCGCAAAGCTGAGTCTCGAAGCCGACAACGGCGCGGCGTTCCTCGACATCTATGGTGCTGCCACCGGCCGCCGCTGGCGCGAATTCATCGAGTATCTGGGCACGCGCCCGCTGGACGCCGACGAGCGCAAATGTGTTGTCGCCGCTGCGCAATCCACATTCAGCTGTTTCGAACACTGGCTCGAAAGCCAGGAGGTTCTGGTATGACCCCGCAAGACCAACAAGCCTTTGAAGAGTTGCTGGCCAACTGCGCCGACGAGCCGATCCGTTTTCCCGGTGCGATCCAGCCGCACGGCCTGCTGCTGACCCTGAGCGAACCTGCGCTGAATGTGGTTCAGGTCAGCGCCAACGTTGAAACCCTGCTCGGGCGAGCGCCGCAAGAGGTGATCGGTCAACCGCTGGACAGCCTGATCGGCGAGGCCTACGCCGGCCAAGTGCGCGATGCTTTGCAGCAGCCGAGCCTGTCCGACCCGTCGCCGCTGCTGTTGCGCCTCAACGGCACTGCGTTCGACGCGTTGCTGCACCGCCAGCAGGGCGTGCTGATTCTGGAGCTGGAAATCCACGTCGAGAACTTCCAGCCGCGCAACGTCGCCGGTAAGCACACCCACCTCGGCCGGATGTTGCAACGCCTGCAAGGGGCCAAGAGCCTGCAGGCGCTGTACGACATCAGCGTCAAGGAAATTCAGGCGATGACCGGTTATGACCGGGTGCTGATCTATCGTTTCGAGGAGGAGGGCCACGGTCAGGTCATCGCCGAAGCGTCCGACCCATCGATGGAAGTTTTCAACGGTCTGTTTTTCCCGGCGTCCGACATCCCCGCGCAGGCGCGTGAGCTGTACCGCACCAATTGGCTGCGGATCATTCCGGATGCGGCGTATCAACCGGTGCCGTTGCTGCCCAAATTGCGCCCGGACAACCAGACCCCGCTCGACTTGAGCTTCGCTACCCTGCGCAGCGTGTCGCCGATCCACTGCCAGTACATGAAAAACATGGGCGTGCTGTCGTCGATGAGTATTTCGCTGCTCAAGGGTGATCGGTTGTGGGGGCTGATCAGCTGCGGCAACCGCGAGCCGCTGCACGTTCCGCATGAATTGCGCACTGCCTGCCAGACCATCGGCCAGGTGTTGTCGCTGCAGATCAGCGCGATGGAAGCGCTGGAAGTCAGCCGTCAGCGCGATGAGAAAGTCGAGAGCCTGGCGCTGCTCAATCAGGCAATGATCGACTCGCCGTCGAATGTTTTCGACGGTCTGGCGCAGCATCCGCAAATCCTCATGGCGCTGGCGAATGCCGGCGGTATCGCGATCATCGAAGACAAACAGTTGCACCGCTACGGCAACTGCCCGGAACCGGAAGAAATCCGCGCCCTGCACAAATGGCTGCAAGACAGCGGCGAGCCGGTTTTCGCAAGTCACCACCTGTCCAGCGTTTACCCGCCGGCCGCGCAGTTTCAGCAGGTGGCCAGCGGCGTGCTCGCGCTGAGCCTGCCGAAACCGGTGGACAACGGCGTGCTGTGGTTTCGCCCGGAAGTCAAAGAGAACATCAACTGGAGCGGCAACCCGGAAAAGCCGCTGGACCTGGAAAACTCTGACGCTGGCCTGCGCTTGCGCCCGCGCACTTCGTTCGAAATCTGGAAGGTCGAGATGGCCGGGATTTCCACCAAATGGAGCCACGGTGATCTGTTCGCCGCCAACGACCTGCGCCGCTCGGCACTGGAAAATGATCTGGCGCGCCAGGTGCGTCGCGAACAGGAAGCGGTGCGCGCGCGTGATGAGCTGGTCGCCGTGGTGTCCCACGATTTGCGCAACCCGATGACCGTGATTTCCATGCTCTGCGGCATGATGCAGAAGGCCTTCAGTTCGGATGGCCCGCACACCTCGCGGCGCATCTCCACGGCGATCGACACCATGCAGCAGGCCGCCGGGCGCATGAACACGCTGCTCGAAGACTTGCTCGACACCTCGAAAATCGACGCCGGGCGCTACAGCATCACTCCGCAAAAACTCGATGTCAGCCAGATGTTCGAAGAGGCGCAGGCGCTGCTCGCACCGTTGGCGCTGGACAAGGACATCAGCATCTCGTTCGAGGCCGATCCTGACCTGAGCATTCATGCCGACCCTGAGCGACTGTTTCAGGTGCTGTCGAATCTGGTGGGCAACGCAATCAAATTCACTCCGCGTCTGGGCACGGTCGACGTGCACGCCAAATCAGTCGGCGACGAGATCGTCTTCACCGTGCGCGACAGCGGCGAAGGCATTCCCAAGGATCACCTGCCGCATGTGTTCGATCGATACTGGACAGTGAAGGAAGGCAATCCGAACGGCACCGGTCTGGGCCTGTACATCACGCAAGGCATCGTCGAAGCGCATGGCGGGCGGATCGTCGCCGAGAGTGAACCGGGGCAGGGCAGCGAGTTTCGTTTCACGGTGCCGCGTCTGGCTTGATCGCACAAGGCAGCTCCGGTCATAGAAGACCCGTACGCCGCTTAGCGGTGTACGGGTCTTTGTCATCCATTCAAATGGCGAACATCAGAAAATGCCGTTGAGTTCCCTGAAAACGTGGGGTGGCATGGCTTTGAACTGGTTGCGCCGCAATTGACTGATCGCGTACAGGGCGCTGGCAGTGCGGCCATTGCCGTCGCCAAAACCCTGGAAGCCCACCACTGCCGCGAGCACGTGTTTATCAAAGTGCTCATGACTTGCGTTCAGCGCCTGCAAATGTTCTTCGAGTAGCGCGAAACCGGTGGGGCTGCTGCCATATTTGGTCGGCGCACCCGCATCGCGCACTCGGCCCACAGCTTGCGGCACAAGATGGCGATGGATATCGCGAATAACCGCTGGATCGGTCAAAGACGCCTTGTTGGCCGTGTACTCGCGTAAAACGTTCACGACATTATCGAAGTTGTTTCCGTTGGACGTTGAGCCGTTGAGCATCCAGGCGGCTGCTCTCTCGGAGTGATCGGTGTAGCCCATTGGATTGAAGAGTGAATCCGGCATCACGTCGTTGTAGGGCGGCCTGCCCAGATCAAATGTCAGAACGTCCTTCTGGTAACCCTTCATATATCGGGCCTTTTTGCTTTCGAGTTCGTACAGCACCGCCAGGGTTTCGGTGTAACTCTGGGCAGTGCTGCGTGCATCGTTGAGCTGAACAGGGTGGCCTTTTACGAACGCCTCCGTAAGCTCTTCCAGCGCCTGGCGACCGATCAAGGATTGCAGGTCACCTGCCTGTTTCGATTGGTACGCGGTTTCCTTGACCGCGTTATTGGCCAGATGGCCTAACTCTGTTTCGGTCACCCCTTTGGGCAACTTGAAGTTCTTTTCGCTCAAGTGCGTGACGATTTGTTGGGCGGTTTCAATTGCATCGCTTTTCAGCAACGCACGCCCGTGGGCGACGGTGTCCAACGACATGCGTGCCTGGGCCGCCGAGCCGGTGTGATCAATCGCTTTGAGCAGGTCGTAGCCGTTGGCGCCGCTCAAAAAACGCAGTTGCTGTCTGGCTTGGTTGGCAAGTTCGAGTGCTTGTCCGCTCAGCTTTACCGCGCCGCGCCCGAGGAGTTTGCCAGCGCCCTTGAGCAGTTGTGGCAATCCGGAAATCGGGTTGAACAGGCTGATGGCCGTGCTCGCCAATATGCGTGACGCCGCAAGGAGTTTGCCCGCGATGGTTGCTGCTTTGGTGGCGGCCGCAGCGATTGCAACGGGTGCGGCGACGAAGGTCAGCGCCAACACGGCTGCGTCGACAATACAGTCAAAAATCGCACCGCCGTGTTTTTTCGGGTCACCGGAAGTCAGTCCTTCCACGCAGCTCTTGAAGGGAATGATCAGGTTTAGAACGATATTGAAGATGGCGTCGGTTTTCGCAATGGCTTTTTCCCGTTCCGTCTGTTGCAAACCCAGTTGATGAATTTCGCTCTCGGTGATGTACGGGTTCTTTTCAGAGATCAATCTGGCCAGCTCTTGCGTGCGCGCAGAGCGGAAAAAAGGTGTCGGATCGTACGTTTCTGCAGTGCCAGCGGCGAATGCGCCGATCTTGCGTACATGAATCCTGCGTTTGAAGTCTGGTCCTGGAGCCAGGTTCTGCAAGTAGGCGTTCAGATCAATGGGAACCTCTTGAAGCTGTTTTTGATCGACGAAGTGAGTGTTGAAATTGAAGTAATCACCGAAAACCAGAGGTGCGAAGAACGCTTCCAGTTGCGGGTTGTGGCGACATTCCATGCGCAGCGGAAACAACTCAAAGCACTTGATACCGTCGAGGTACTGCGCGCACAGAATGATGCCGTAACGACCTGTTTCTCCCGGAGTATAGGTAGCAGGACTGATGCCGCCTCGTCCGTTGGATTTTTCGGGTTTGATTTTGATTTTTTGCACGCAGTAAACGCCGACCGCGCCGTGTTGCAGGAATATCGCATCTTCTTCAGCCAGTAGTGAAATGGCGATCTGAATGTTACGCAGCAGCCCACCCACGATGATATTGAAGTGACTGGAAGTCGCCGTTGCATACAACTCGGCAACAGGAAACAGTTCGCTCAGGCGCGGGAAAGATTGGTAGATGCTGCTGCCTTTGATGCGGTCCCAATCCTCTGTGTGAAGTTCATCACCCATATAAAGGTCGAGCACCGAAACTGTCCTGCCGGCACCTCCTCCGGTACCGCGATGTTTGACCAGTAGCTCATGCGGATTGCACTCCGCTGCCTCGGACTTCAACTCCTGCAGTGCAAGTTGTTGACGATCCGGCAGAGGTGTGGAAAACCTGGCGGCAGCTTCAATCATTATGTCGATGTAGCGTTCGTATTCGCGTGCGGCGCGAATTACATCATCCGGGCTCAGACTGCCGTTTGCGTCGCGGGTGACATACCCGTTCATCCACGCCCAGGTGACCACCGGGTCTACGGACCCGACGGCATGCAGCGCTGCCAATGACCCCATGGCTTTTATGGATTGGGTGAAACCCATCAAATGTTGATAATTCATCTTGCGGCTGGCGCCTGGCACCAGAACTTCGACCAGGTGCACGGCCTGTGTGGCAACCACCCAGGCGGGTGTGCCCATTCGCATGCTCTGCGGCCAGTCGGTAAACAGATATTCCGGCGCCATGCCGGCGAGGACCATATGTGCCACCAGCGGCGCGAACAGACTGTCGAGTTTGACGCTGTCGATCAGGTGTTTTTCAAATTGCGCCCGTACATCGTCGGGGTGGCGTCTGAAGAAGCTTTTCGAATAAAGATCGAACCCGGCGAAGTGGGTGTTGGCCGCATCCAGGTTCGGGTCGAGATCGAGCAGCAGTGCTGCAATCAAAAGCTGCTCTATCAATTCGGGAGACGCTGGTTTCGCGGTCTCCCCGGCAAACCAACCCAATGCGTCGAGGTATTCTTTTGCTTGCCTGGAGTTGATTACGGCGCCATCAATCAAGCGCTGCAGGCGAAAGTCCTCGCTGTTGGAAAAACCGTCTGCCGAAGTGCTTGCCAGCATTAAATGCCGGCCGTGGATATGCACCAGTAGGTCGTCTTGCCACGAGTAGCGATGGTTCACATCACGAATGATTGAGCGTGCGTTGTCGTCCAGTTTGAACGGCGAAGCGTCGGGTGCATCCAGCACTTCCCAGCAGTTTCCGTATTTCGGTTGCTCGGGCAATGTCGAGAAGTTCAGCAGGTCCAGCAGGCCCCGGGTGTCTTGTTCATTGTCCGGGATGTCCAGTCCGTGGAAGCGCAGCCATTGGCCGACAGTGATGTCATCGCCGGTGATGATCCAGCCGCCACTTAATGCGGCGACTTTGGCCAATAGCTGGAGGCCGTCATCGAAATCCGCCAGACCTGCAACATCGGCGGTGATGTCTTGAAGAGACACAAACGCGATGGCGGGCCGGTCATTGCTGGAAACCATGTTTCGATAGCTGTGAAACAGCCGGCCATGCTCGTTCACCAGGAAAATTGCATCATCCGAAATCTTGCGTCGAGCGCGGACGAAGTGAAATTCATCACTGCGCAGAAGTATGGATAGAGGAACTTTGCCACTGCGATGGATTCGGTCAAATGCACTGTCTTCGATGCACGGGACAAGGATCTCGTTCCAGGCCCAGCCAAGGCGTTCAATAACGGACTTGTCTTCAATAAAGTTGCTGATTGTCTGGATTGTATTTTTTTTCTGAAGTGTATTGGTGGGCGTGTATGTCTGGTTGTCTGTTGAAGTAATCATTGAAAATCCATTTTCCGATGGTGTATCAGAATATTCCGTTGAGTGATGCAAATACGTGGGGTGGCAGGGCATTGAACCCGTTCCGCCGCAGTTGAATGATCGAATACAACGCACTTGCCGTACGTCCATTGCCGTCGCCAAATCCCTGAAAACCGACCACGGCCGCGAGCAGGTGTTTATCAAAGTGCGGATGGCTCGCGTCCAGCGTTTTCAGGTGCTGTTCCAGCAAGGAGAAACCGGTGGGACTGCTGCCGTACTTGGTTGGGGAGCCCGCATCGCGCACCCGTCCGACAGCCTCCGGTACCAGTCTGCGGTGGATCTCCCGGATAACAGTCGGATCGGCCAAAGGCGCGTTGTTGCTGGTGAACTCGCGCAAAACCCCGAGAATATTTTCAAAGTCATTACCGTCGGAGGTCGAGCCTTTCAACATCCACGCCGCTGCTCTTTGCGATTGATCGGTGTAGCCCAGCGGATTGAAAGCAGCCTCTGGCATTACGTCGCTATAAGGCGCTTTGCCCAGATCCTGTTTCAGGACGCCTTGCTGATAGTCCGTCATGTATCGGGCTTTTTTGGCTTCGAGGCCGTAGAGGTCGGCCAGGGTTTCTGCGTAACTCTGCGCGGTATTGCGCACGTCGTTGAACTGCAGGGGATGACCTTTTATAAACGCGTCGGTCAACTCGTCCAGCGCCGGGCGACCGATCAGCGATTCCAGATCGTTGGCCTGTTTGTATTGGTAAGCGGTTTCTTTAACGGCGTTGTTGGCGAGGTGGCGCAGTTCCGTATCTGGAATCCCCTTTGGCAACGTGAAGTGCTTTTCACTGAGACGCGCCACAACCTGTTGCGCGGTTTCGATGGCATCACTTTTCAACAGCGCGCGCGCATGTGCCACTGTGTCCAGCGACATGCGGGCTTGCGAAGCCGCACCGGTATGTTCGATTGCCTTGATCAGGTCATAACTGTTGGCACCGGTCAGAAAACGCAGTTGCTGGCGTGCCTGACGTGCGACGGAAAGTGTATGCCCGCTCAACTTGGCCACGCCACGCCCGAGCAATTTGCCGCCGCCCTTGAGCAACTGCGGCAGTCCCGACAACGGGTTGAACAGGCTCAGTGCCAGGCTTGCCAACACCCGCGAGGCCGACAGCAGCTTGCCGGCAACGGTCACGGCTTTGCTGGTGGCGGCGGCAATGGCAACTGGTGCGGCCACAAACGTCAGTGCCAGCACTGCGGCGTCGACAATGCAGTCGAAAATGGCGGCGCCGTGTTTTTTTGGATCACCTGAAGTCAATCCTTCCACGCACCCCTTGAAGGGAATGATCAGGTTGAGGATAACGTTGAAGATGGCCTCGGTCTTTTCAATCGCCTTTTCCCGCGTGGTCTGCTGAAGACCCAGTTGGTGGATCTCTTTTTGGGTGATGTACGGATTTGCTGCGGCAATTAGCCGGGCCAGCGATGCGATGCGCTCAGAGCGGAAGTAGGGTGCCGGACTGTAGTCATCTGCGGTATCTGCTGGCAGTGTCGCGATTCTGCGAACCTGAACCCGCGATTGCTGATTATTCTTCGGCGCAACGTTTTTCAGGTAGGCCTGCAAGTCAAGCGGGATTGTTCCTTCGAACTCTTTCTTTTCGACGAAGCGGGTGTCGAGGTCAAAGTAGCTCCCGGACACGAGCGGGCTGAAAATATCCTCAAGGCTGGAGCTATATCGACACTCCATTCGCAGTGGAAACAACTCAAAACATTTGATGGCGTAACTATCCTGCACGCAGATCACAACGCCGTAACGGCCCGTTTCGCCAGCAGCCCAAAACCCCCCGGCTACCCCTCCACCTTGCGTGGCTCTCTGAGGTCGATAATCGAGTTTCTGTACGCAGTAGACACCCACAGCCCCCAGTTCGATCGATGCCGCATCTTCCGGGTCAAGTTGGGAAATGGCGATCTGGATATTCCGCGTCAGGCCCTCAAGAATCGCCTCGAAGTGCGTACCTGTGGCATCTTCATATAGTTCGGGAACCGGTGTCAGGTTCACCAGATCGGGGAAGGCCTCGTAAATACTCGGGCCTTTTTTGCGGTTCCAATCCTGGGTGTGCAGTTCGTCGCCCATATACAGATCGAGTACCGAAACCTGGCGCCCGGCACCGCCACCGCTGCCACGCACTTTGACCAGCAACTCGTCGGGATCGCAGTTCTGTTCCTGCACCTTGAGTTCTTGCAGGGCAAGTTGTCTGCGATCTGGCAACGGTCTGGAAAACCTTTCGGCGGCTTCCAGCATCATGGTGATGTAATGGTCGTATTCGCGAGTGGCGAGTGCGACCAGTTCCGGGCTCAGATTGCTTTCTGCATCGCGCACGACCAGTCCGTTCATCAATGCCCAGCTGACCACCGGATCGACCGCGCCTTCAGCCTGCAATGCGGCAAGCGGTGCCATGGCTTTGGCCGAATGGCTGAAGCCCATCAGATGTTGATAGGTCATCTTGCGGCTGGCGCCAGGAATCAGCGCTTCGACCAGATGCACAGCCTGAGTGGCCACCACCCACGCCGGCGTGCCCATTTGCAGGCTGGACGGCCAGTCGGCAAACAGATACTCCGGCGCCATACCGCCGAGGACCATTTCCGCCACCAGCGGGGCGAACAGAAAGTCCACGTCCAGGTTACCGATCAGATGCTTTTCCAGTCGCGCCTTTACATGGGATGGATGGCGCTTGAAATACTCTCGCGAATACAGATCGAAGCCAGCGAAGTGAGTATTCGCAGCGTCTAAGTCTGGATCGAAATCCAGTAGAAGCGCCGCAATGATCAGTTGCTCGATAAATTCCGGTGACGGTTTCGATGCGCCTTCTTGAGTAAACCAACCCAATGCCTGCAAGTAGTCCTGAGCCTGCCCGGACGCCCAGACTGTGGTTTCGATCAAGCGTTGCAGGCGATAGTCGGTGCTGTTGGAGAAGCCGTCCGCCGAGGCGCTTTCAAGTTTCAAGTGGGCGCCAAAGACCTCCACCAGCCGCGCATCACCGCCGGTGAGATCGTTTGTCACCTGTTTGATAATTGCCCGGCGCTGTTCATTCAGTTGGAAAACAGAATCGTCAGGAGCGTCCAGCAATTCCCAATAGTTTGCGTACTTGGGACGCTCGGGCAATGTCGAAAAGTTCAGTAGATCAAGCAGGCCGCGCGTGTCTTGCTCATTATCCGGTACTTGCAGTTTCTGGAAGCGCAGCCACTGGGCGACAATGATCTCGTCTCCGCTGGTCACCCAGCCGCCACTCAGCTTGGCCATTTTGGCCAACAGCCTGAGTTCCTCTGCAAAATCCGTCAGCCCGGCGACTTCGGTAGTGATGTCCCGGGGCGAAACGTATTCCGCGCTCGGATGATCCTTGCTGGAGATCAGATTCCTGTAAGAGAAATACAAACGGCCATTGTCATCTACCAGGAAAATCGCGTTCTGCGGCATGTTGCGCCGCTCACGCAGCGCCTTGAACTCGGGACGCCGCACGAGTATCGCCAACGAGATTTTGCCAAGACGATGCGTCTGATCGAATGCACTGTCTTCTACACCGCGAACAAGAATCTGGTTCCATGCCCAGCCGAGACTTTCGATGGCGTATTGATTGGCAATGAAGTCGGTGATTGTTTGAGCAACGGATTTCTTTTGAAGTGTGTCGGCGGAATACGCGGCTTTATTGTCGTTGGATAGCATTAGTTAAAATCCATTTTCTGATGGCTCGTTTATATATAAAAAATAAACATTCGTTAGTTGGCTGTCTGGCTTCAGGCGGCTGGCGTTTGGAGAGTAAAGCGCGGTGGGGAAAGTGGTGGGTTGTTTGATATACCAACTGTTTCAGGATTGTCTTTCAATCGTAAGGAAGTCGCTGGTTTGCGGGGTTGGCGGGGTGATTGGCTATATCTGTCTGATTGTGTAGTTGTGGGGCGGGTCGGGATAGTTGTTACTTGATACATCAATAAATAACTGTGCTGCTGGAGTTGGCGCATCTAATGAGCGCATGCTGTTTTGGCAAGTTGGTTTAAAGATGTTTAAGGTTATTTCCAGAAAGCTACAGCGCCTTGCGCTTTTGCCTACACGTACGCCAGAATCGGCCGGCTTGTGCGCCTTGGTGGCGGGGCTTATCGTTTCCGGGTCGTTGACGAATCAGCGATCGGATTTGACCGTCCGACTCAATCAAGGCGCGCCAGTGCCCCAAGACCGGTTTCAGATTTCTTTCTGAACCATCGTGTCGCGGTGGCTGTGCGTGGGACACCTTCGGGTGTGCCGGATCCCTTGATTTCCGGTCGGTCAACCCGCGCACAGCTGCCACCTTCATTCGTTTGACCGCGAACGGTTGCAGCTCCATCAATCAAGGAGCTTCACCATGATCAAACCAACACCAAACCCACCCGAAACCGACACAACCACACCCTACGAATCCCTCGATTCAAAGAAATTCCACGAAGCCGCCGAACGCGCTCTCGATCATTACCTCAACCCGTTCCTGCCACGCAAACCCGCGCTCAAGCCCAACACCATCTACAAAATTGCCCCCGGCATCGACAGCGAAGAACTGCTGGCCAACGCCTGCGAAACCCTGACCTCGGCCAAAGTCATGGCCAATGATTTCGCCGGCATGCTTGATGCGTCGCAGCGGCATGTGCTGTTGGGGATTGCGCAGTTGATCATGCTGGGGGAACTGGCGGTGAATCGGGTGCTGGATAATCTGGAGTTGAAGGCTGACGAGAGCCTGTAAGCCTGTGCAACTGAAACGGCCCTTCACGGGCCGTTTTTTGTTTCTGCGGGAAAGGCACGCGCATTCGATTCATGACCGCTGGTCGTAAAACCACGCTCACCTGTCAGATCTGACAGGTGACGAATTGCTCTTTTCGCGGTGTGATGAGGCCTGTCCCGAAATCGCTCATGCGCGGCACCTGAGGAGCAAACAATGAATTCCATTCTCATGACAGCGCAGATTACGGCAGGATTGCTGGCGTCGCCCATGTTCATTCCGGGATGGAGGACGCCGCTACTCCCTGCAGGGTTGTTCCACGGGGGCATTCCGCTGGCGATATATTCGCTATCCACGGGCCTGTACATGGTGATTGATCCACCTGCAACGCTGTCCACCACAATGGCAGCCGGTGACTGGGTAGAATTGTGGGTTAACGGTCAACCGACCGGTGTGATCGTTATTATCAAAGTGGGTGAGGAAAACGACCGCATCGCAATCACTCTGCCGTGGGGATGGCTGGTCAATGGTGCAAACACGCTGTTTTATCGGTTGAATCGATTCAGCGGGAATTTCGTGGATTCCAAGCCGGTGCTTGACCTGCTGTTCAATAACCCTGCGCCAACCATCACGATTACCCATCCGGCGAGCATCGGTCCGGGACAGCTGGCAGTCATCACCATCACCATTGGTTACGCGCGGCCGCACGACACGATCACCGTAACCATTGGCACCTGGACCATCACGTTCACCAACCCCGATCCCACCAAGCCGATCATTCACAACCTGACTGCCGCCGACCTTTTGCAGATCGGCGACGGCACCCATTCGGTTTCCGGGATCGCGCGTGATCAATTGGCTAACACTGGTCTGTCGGCGACTACCTCGATCACGATCACCGCCAACCAACAGCTCATTGTTCCCACGCTGACCAACGTGTTGGACCAGAACAACAACGAAGTGCCTCCGAACGCCACCACGCCCAGCACGACACTTACCCTCAAAGGCAAGGCGCATCCACTCCAGCAAGTGGAGATTTATGATGGAAGTGGTCCGAGCGCGGTGCCCAAAGGCATCGAAACCGCCACCTTGAACGGGGATTGGCTGCGTACGATCACCGTACCGGTGGGCCCGCGGCGTTTGTATGCCAAGTCGCGGTACCACCCCACTAACATTTATTCCAATGTGCGTCTGTTGACAGTGGAAGTTGATGTCGTGGTGGCGTTTCTCAATGCTCCTTACTCCGCAACTGCCGGCGCGCAAGTGACGGGTATTGAACTGGTTGTCACGGAAGCGGGAAAGCCGGCTGCGGGGAAAATTGTCACCGTGACGTTGCCGCAGGGATCGACGTTTCCAGGCGATTCAAATGAGGGCATTTTTACGACGGATGCGAATGGAAAGATCGCTTTGACTGGAGTGACGGCGGGTAGCGGGGTGGGAGCATTTTCTATCGAGGCAGTCAGTGGAGGATCGACTGCAAGTGCCGCGTTGACCATTGTGGCGCAGATACCGGTAGGGACGATTTTCCTGAATGACAATCCATACGGCATCGCGATTCGCCCGGATGGTAAGAGCGCATGCGTACTTTGCAGTTATTCCCTGTATGAGATCGATGTTGCGAGCGCAACCGTGCGTCGAAGCAAGACTCAGATAAAGCAGGGCCTTGGAGAGGTCGCTTACAGTCCGGATGGCACATGTATCTACCTCTGCCAGTCCCAGGCGGTTTCGGTTGTAGATGCGCGGACGTTGTTGACGATCGCCGAAATACCAATAATTGGGACGCCGCTCGGGATCGTGCTGAACGAGGATGGAAGCCAAGCGTATGTCACTACTTGGGATGGCGACTCGGTCCAAGTGCTGGACCTCGTCAATCAGGTAGTCGTCAGCACTATACTTGTGGGTCGTTATCCCCGAGGCATTGCCTTGTCCCCAGATGGAGCACTACTGTATGTTTGCAACTACGGAATTGTCACTCCAGGCTCTGTTTCAATAATTAATATCAACACGTTGGCTGTTATTAGGACAATTACTACGAATATCGGCGCCTATGACGTTGCGGTGAGTCCCGGGGGAGATAGCATTTTTGTCTGCGGTTCAAATAACACTCAAAGTTTTGTTCTGCAGTTTGATGGGCTTACGTGGACGCAGACTCGAACTATTTCGGTGACACCAGGAGTGAAGTGTCTCGCGTTGAACCATTCAGGCACGGAAGTCTATTGCACTGGATTAACTACAGATATTGTAACCACTATCGCTACTCAATCGGGACAGGTTATTGGTACGACTGCGGTTGGATCCGAACCTATAATGGTTGCGATCACTGGGGATGACACTCGCGGCCTCGTTATTTGTCGCGTTAGCAAAACGGTAGAGGTCATTGCGCTGTTGCCGTCAGCCTGAAACGCTTGTTGCGAACAGCCACGGCAGAAAAGGGGACGCATTTATTAACCGAAACCCTGACCTCGGCCAAGGTCATGGCCAACGACTTCGCCGGCATGCTCGATGCGTCGCAGCGGCATGTGCTGTTGGGGATTGCGCAGTTGATCATGCTGGGGGAACTGGCGGTGAATCGGGTGCTGGATAATCTGGAGTTGAAGGCTGACGAGAGCCTGTAAGCCTGTGCAACTGAAACGGCCCTTCACGGGCCGTTTTTGTTTTCAGCCGCGATACTGGCCCGGCGTAGTCGCCAAATGCTGTTTGAACGCCCCCTGAAAATGCGCCGCCGCGCAAATGTCCTCGAGACTGAGTAACTCGGTGCAGTGCTCGCGGATGAAATCAGCAGCGCGCTCGCTGCGGCGTGTTTCATTGTTGTTGTTCCCGACAGACCAGGGTCCGAATGTATTAGCTGTGCCCGGCAAACGCCCGTTCGAGTTCGGCGATGTCGAGTTTTTTCATCTGCAACATGGCCTGCATCGCTCGTTGGGATTTTGCCGTGTCGGCGTCGGTCATCATGTGCATGAACGCCACCGGTACGATCTGCCACGACACGCCGAACTTGTCCTTGAGCCAGCCGCATTGCTGCGCCTCGACCGGTCCGCCGGCCGACAGGTTGCCCCAGAAGTGATCGACTTCTTCCTGGTTGTCGCAGTTGACCTGAAACGACACCGCTTCGTTGAACTGGAACACCGGACCACCATTGAGGCCGGTAAAGCCATGGCCATCGAGTTCGAAACTGACGGTCATCACCGAGCCTTCCGGGCGGCCGTGGAATTCCTGGCCGACCTTGCTGTAGTGGGTGAGGGCGGTGATTTTCGAGTGGTCGAAGATCAAGCAGTAGAACTTCGCTGCCGCTTCGGCCTGATCATCGAACCAAAGGCATGGCGTGAGTTTTTGGAAGCGTTGCATGGCAGTCATCCTCGGCAGGTAGACACGCAGGATTAACAGCGTAGTCAGTCTGTAGTCGGCTGGCGCTGCCGTAGATCGACAAGTGCGGGCCACGCCGATTGTCGTTAGACTTGCCGCCCCGATTTTGCCGCAAGGACGCTCTGCATCATGGTTGCCCCTCGTTTGGTTTTTTTAGCCTGCCTGTGTGCTACGGCTTCGGCGACGGCCGCGCCGTTGACCTGCCAGCTCTCCGATCCTGCCCAGAAATACCTCGTCGATGTATTGGTCGCGCAACCGCCAGCGCAGAGCTTCGACCGGGCCCCCGCGCAAATCACCGTGCGGGACAAGGCCAGTCGCGAGGTCTTGCAGCGCATCGATTCTGCCGACGTTTCCGAGCTGTTGCCGGTGGGTGAGCCGGTGCAGGCATTGCGTTGTGATGAGCAGAAACTGGTGGTGTTCGCAGACTTCAACTTCGACGGGCAACAAGACTTGGCCGTGCGCAACGGCAATGACGGCGGGTATGCCGCTGCGTCCTATGACATCTATCTGTCCGATGAATCGAGTCCGGTGCTGGTTCTGAACAAGGGACTTTCGGCGCTGACCCGTGAGCCGCAATTAGGCTTGCTCGAGGTAGATTCGACCGCTAAACAGTTACTCACCCGGTCGAAAAGCGGTTGCTGCTGGCGTCAGAAGGCCGCATGGCAGATGCAGGGAGATACGCCACAGAAAGTGGCCGAGACCATTGAGGTGGCGCAGGCGCCGTCCGAGGCTCACCAGCTGATGCCGGTGGGTTACACAGACATCACGGATCGAGTCTTGCAGGACGGCAAGTGGGTTGAGCAGCGTCGCCTGGAAGGGCCGGTGGGGCTTGCGCCGGTGATGTTGCGCGGCAAGCTCGACGACAAGATTGCTTTTGAATTGTGGTGGCAGGTGCAGGGCGGGGTCTACGTCGGTGAGGTGCGCTACACCCGGGGCGGCAACGGCAAGCCGATTCGGCTGTTCGGTGAAACCTACGAGGATGGCGGCGTAACGCTGCATGAGTTCGACGATCAAGGGCGCCCGACCGGCGATTGGTTTGTGGCAGGCGAGCCTGATGAGCATGGCTTCCAGAGTGGAACATGGAAGAATGGCGAAAAGAGTCGGACCATCTATGCGCGGCCGACGGCGTTCAGGATTGCGCCGCAGAAATTTGCAGCGGCGCAGGGCAGCCAGCGCGAAGGTCGATATGTGTTGGCGACGACGGACGAGCGTTCAGCCTGGCTGACGTTGAAGATCAGCCCGGCGACCGACCAGAACGGGGGCGAAGTCGCGTCTGTTCAGATGGTGATGACGCAACCCGGCAAACCCGCCATTGAAGTTAACGACCAGTGGCCATTGCAGGCGGGTAATCTGATCATCGGTCAGAAAAAACTCGCTGATCCGCTCTATCGTTTGCGCTTGTTCGACGGAGCAGTGAGCGTGGAGGCGGTTGAAAACTATTCGTTGAGCGGAACCTATCTGAAGCAACCCTGAGCGGATATCTATTGAGCGGAGGTGGCGCATGGATCGATTCACTGGCGGTTGCCTGTGCGGCGATGTACGAATCGAGGCTTCAGGGCGACCCTATCGGGTCGGACTGTGCCATTGCCTCGATTGCCGCAAGCACACGGGCGCATTGTTTCATGCGTCGGCGATTTTCCCCGAGACTGCAGTGGTGATTACTGGCGAAACGCGGGACTACGCCGGACGGTTTTTCTGTCCGCGCTGTGGGTCGTCGGTGTTCGGCCGCAGCGGCGATGAAGTGGAAGTGAGTCTTGGCGCGCTGGATGCGCCGGATCAATTGCAACCGAGCTATGAACTGTGGACGTTGCGACGCGAGGCGTGGTTGCCGGCGTTTGCGCTCGCCAGACACTTCGAGCGTGATCGCAATAGGGACGGGCGGCAGGAAGAATAGGGAGTCAGCGTGCTGGCCAGCCTGCTCCCGTTCTTCTTAACCTTTGATAAACGCCAGCAGATCAGCGTTGATCGTTGCCGCCTCGGTAGTCGGCATGCCGTGAGGGAAGCCTTTGTAGATTTTCAGCGTGCCGTTTTGCAGTAACTCCGCTGACAACAGCGCCGAATTTTCGTACGGCACAATCTGGTCATCGTCCCCATGCATCACCAGCACCGGAATCGTGATGCGTTTCAGGTCTTCAGTGAAGTCGGTCTGCGAGAACGCGACGATCCCGTCGTAGTGCGCCTTGGCGCCGCCCATCATGCCCTGACGCCACCAGTTCGCAATGTTCCCTTCTGACGGGGTGGCGCCCGGCCGGTTGTAGCCATAGAACGGCCCGCCGGGAACGTCGCGATAAAACTGCGCGCGATTCGCCGCCAGTTGCGCCTGCAAGTCATCGAACACCGATTTGGGCAAGCCACCGGGATTGCTCTCGGTCTTGACCATCAACGGCGGCACGGCGCTGATGATCGCCGCTTTCAGCACTTTGTCTTCGCCGTGACGCGCAATGTAATGCACCACTTCGCCACCGCCGGTGGAGTGGCCGACATGCACGGCTTTCTGCACACCGAGGTGGCTGACCACTGCAGCAGCGTCATCGGCGTAGTGATCCATGTCGTGGCCGTCCCAGACCTGACTCGAACGCCCGTGCCCGCGCCGATCATGGGCGATCACGCGAAAGCCCTGGGCGAGAAAGAACAGCATCTGCGCGTCCCAGTCGTCCGAACTGAGCGGCCAGCCGTGGTGGAAGTGAATCACTGGCGCGTCTTTCGGCCCCCAGTCCTTATAGAAGATCTCGACGCCATCGTTGGTTGTGACAAATCCCATGTTCGCGACTCCAGGAAAGTGTGGGTGAACAGCCGGTATCAACTGTAGGAGTAATCCGGCAGGCGCACGTCGCGGCATGACCGGTGGTCGCTGCGCCTGGTCAGCAGCGCAAATTGCGCTTAGCTGAAAGGGATAAGCCGAGGCGCGCGCAGGCCTTCCACAGCCGCAGCGACGCCCTTCAGAACACCGTGAGTCTGAGGAAATCCCCGATGCTGACCCTGAACATCAATGGCAAGGATCAGGAGCTCGATGTCCCCGCGGACATGCCGTTGCTCTGGGTTCTGCGCGATGTCGCGCACCTGACTGGCACCAAATTCGGTTGCGGCATGGCCCAGTGCGGCGCCTGCACCGTGCATGTCGATGGCGCGCCGTTGCGCTCGTGTATCACGCCCGCGACCGCCGTCGCCCACGGCCAGAAGATACTGACCATCGAAGGCCTGTCGACCGATGGTTCGCATCCGGTGCAGCAGGCCTGGGCCGAACTTGATGTGGTGCAATGCGGCTACTGCCAGTCCGGGCAGATCATGTCCGCCGCCGCGCTGCTGGCGAAAATTCCCTCGCCCACCGACAGTGACATCGACCAGGCGCTCTCCGGCAATATCTGCCGCTGCGGCACTTACCCAAGAATCCGCGCGGCGGTCAAACGCGCAGCCGAACTCGGTTAAGGGGGATCTGCGATGAACAGTCCTGTATCCCGCAGAGGGTTTCTCAAGGGCAGTGCGCTGTTGGGCAGCGGTCTGGTGATCGCGTTTACGGTGCCCGGCGGCAACCGGTTTGCCATGGCCGCCGAGAATGAGGGCAAGGCGTTTTCGCCAAATGCTTTCTTGCGTATTGCCTCGGATAACAGCGTCACCGTGTTGCTCGGCCACTCGGAAATGGGCCAGGGCATCTGGACTGGCCTGACCATGTTGATCGCCGAAGAACTCGACGCCGACTGGTCGAAAATCCGTGTCGAACACTCGCCAGCCTCGGCCGCTGACTACGGCATGCCGGGGTTTGGCGGAATGCAGATCACCGGCGGCTCGACTTCTACGTGGATGGAGTTCGATCGCTACCGACTGGCCGGCGCCACCGCGCGGCAAATGCTGCTGGAAGCGGCGGCCAAGCGCTTTGGAGTGGCGCCATCGACAATTCGCACCGAGTCCGGCGTGGTGATTGCCGGCGATAAACGCGCGACCTACGGCGAACTGGCGGACGCCGCCGGGCAACTGCCGGTGCCGGATCCGAAATCGATCACTTTCAAGGAAGCCAAGGACTGGAAGATCATCGGCAAACCGACCAAGCGTCTCGACACCCCGGAGAAAATCACCGGCCGTGCCAAATTCGGCATGGACGTGCAGTTTGAAGGCTTGATGACGGCGATGGTCGCCCGCGCACCGGTGTTCGGCGCCACGGTGAAGTCGTTTGATGGCGCCGCCGCGCTGACGATTCCCGGCGTACACAAAGTGCTGCAAGTGCCGAGCGGGGTGGCGGTGATTGCCGATCACTATTGGGCGGCGAAGCTCGGACGCGATGCGCTGAAAGTCGATTGGGATATGGGGCCGCACGCGGATCTGAGCAGTGAAAAAATGCTCGACAGCTTCCGCAAACTGGCGGCGACACCCGGCAGTTCGGCGGCGCAGGCGGGGGACGCCAAAGGCAATTTCGCCAAAGCTGCGAAGAAAATAGACGTCGAGTACAGCGTGCCGTATCTGGCCCATGCGCCGATGGAGCCGCTGAATTGCACGGTGAAGATCAGCGCCGAAAAGTGCGAAATCTGGACCGGCACGCAGTTTCAGACGTTGGATCAAATGGTCGCCGGCAAGATCACCGGGCTGAAACCGGAGCAGGTGGAGATTCACACTGAATTCCTCGGCGGCGGTTTTGGGCGCCGGGCCAATCCGACCTCGGACTTCGTCGCCGAAGCGGTGCAGGTGGCGAAAGCTGCAGGTCTGCCGGTGAAAACCGTGTGGTCGCGTGAAGACGATGTCCGGGGCGGTTATTACCGTTCGATGTTCCTGCATCAGGCGAAGATCGGCCTTGGCGCGGATGGCTTCCCGTCGGCGTGGCAGCATGTGCTGGTCGGGCAGTCGATCATGTCCGGCACGTTCATGGAACAGACCATGGTCAAGAACGGCGTTGACCAGACTTCGGTCGAGGGCGTTTCCGACAGTCCGTACGTCAAGGATCTGGCCCATCATCAGGTCGATCTGCATTCGCCGAAAACCGGGATCGACGTGTTGTGGCTGCGTTCGGTGGGCCACAGCCACACTGCGTTTGTCATGGAATCGCTGATCGATGAAATGGCCACGGCGGCGGGTAAGGATCCGGTCGAGTACCGACGCACTTTGCTAAAGGATCACGCCCGGCATCTCGGTGTGTTGAATCTGGCGGTGGAAAAGGCCAACTGGAAAGCGCCGCTGCCTGACGGCCACGCGCTTGGCGTGGCGGTGCATGAGTCGTTCGGCAGCTACGTTGCGCAGGTCGCGGAGGTGTCGCAGGACAATCTGAAGATCCGCGTGCACCGGGTGGTGTGTGCCGTGGATTGCGGGATTGCGGTCAACCCGCAGAGCATCGCGGCGCAAATGGAGTCGTGCATCACCTTCGGCCTCGGTATGGCGCTGCACAGCAAACTGAGCCTGAAAAACGGCATGGTCGAGCAATCGAATTATCACGACTACCAAGTGCTGCGGCTGAACGAGATGCCAGTGGTCGAGGTGCATATCGTGCCCAGCAGCGACAAGCCCGGCGGTATCGGCGAGGCGGGTGTGCCGCCGACGGCGCCAGCGGTGGCCAACGCAGTGTTTGCCCTGACCGGCCAGCGTCTGCGCGAATTGCCGCTGCAACTGGCGGGGGTGTGAGATGAAACGTCATTTGCTGTTGGGCGCGGTGGTTTTGCTCGGACTGGGCGGGTACGCCTCGGATCTGTTTGCTGACGATCAGCAAGCCTTGAAGGCGTTTGGCACGGTGCAGAAAGTCTTTCAGAGTCCGCGTTGCCAGAACTGTCACATTCCCGGCGATGCGCCGCTGCAATTCGATGCGGGCGTGCCTCACGCCATGAACGTGGTGCGCGGCATGGACGGCAAGGGCGCCGCCGGTCTTCCGTGCGCCACCTGTCACGCCGAGAACAACCCGCCCGCCAGTTATGGCGCGCACACGCCACCGGGGGCGCCACACTGGAGCCTGCCGCCGGCCGCACACAAAATGGCCTGGATCGGCCTGCCGCCAGATCGCTTGTGCGCGATGATCAAGGATCGTGCGAGCAACGGCGACCGCGACTTCGCCGCGCTGCTCAAACATGTCAGTGAAGACAAACTGGTGCTCTGGGGCTGGAATCCCGGGGCAGGGCGCGCGCCGGTGCCAGTGCCGCATGACATCTTTGTCAATCAATTCAAGCTCTGGGCCGATGCTGGCGGGCCGTGCCCGGTGCTCGGCGGTTGAGGTGTGTGAGCCTTGATCGATTTCGGGCTACGCTTAGGCGCATGGACGCAAATGGAGTGTGTGATGCAGGTACCAGGCAAACCCGCGAATGAGGCGGCGAGAATTCAAGTGCTGCATGATCTGAAGCTGCTTGATTCGGCGCCGGAAGAACGCTTCGACAGGCTGACGCGTTTGGCCAAGCGCCTGTTCAATGTGCCGATTGCGCTGGTCACGCTGGTGGACAAGGATCGCCAGTGGTTCAAATCGTGTGTGGGGCTGGACGCCACAGAGACTTCGCGCGATGTGTCGTTCTGCGGCCACGCGATTCTGCAGGATGATTTGCTGCTGGTGCCGGATGCCACGGAGGACGAACGCTTCCACGACAACCCGCTGGTGACCGGAGCGCCGAACATTCGCTTCTACGCCGGTTATCCGCTGACTGTGCCGCATGGCAACAAAATGGGCACGCTGTGCCTGATCGACACTAAACCCCGTGAACTGGACGATGAAGAACGCGCGTTGCTGCACGATTTGGCCGGGATGGCCGAGCAGGAACTGGTCGCGGTGCAGATGGCGAGCATGGACGAGCTGACGCTGCTGTCCAATCGCCGCGGCTTCATGCAATTGGCCCAGCATGCGCTGGATGCTTGTGTGCGTCTGAACCGGCCGGCGACGTTGCTGTTTTTTGACCTGAATGATTTCAAGCAGATCAACGACCTGTACGGCCATGCCGAAGGCGACAGCGCGCTGAAGACCTTCGCCGATGTGCTGCGGATCGCTTTTCGCGAGAGTGATGTGGTCGGGCGTTTGGGCGGGGATGAGTTTGTGGCGTTACTGACCGGGTCCAGCCATATCGAGACCAATCTGGTCATGACGCGGCTCAAGGAAATTCTGGAAGAGCGCAACGCGACGTTGCATCGCGGGTATGCGATTCGTTTCAGCGTGGGGCAGATCGAGTACGACGCGCACAGGCATGAGAGCGTGGATAAATTGCTGGCGGATGCGGATGGGGCGATGTATTTGCACAAGCAGGCGGTCAAGCGCAGTTAGTCTTGGCGATGGTTTTTTTCTGGCTGAGTACATATCCGTTGCTGCGGTAACGGCTTCTTGGGGTTCCGCCCTGACGGCGGGTCACCTTTTCCAAACGCCGAAAAGGTAACCCAAAAGGCTTTACCCTGACGTTCGGCCCACTCGCTTAGGCTCGGGGTTCCTTCGCTCCGGGATTGATCCGGGGGCATCGCCTCCGGTTTGCTGCGCTGCACCTCCTCTCGATGTGTTTGGCTGCGCCAAACGTCGCTGCGCTCCCACCCCCGGATCAATCCCTCCACTCAGCCTGCCGACGGGCGCTTTCGATCAAGAGCTGCACTCGAGCTTGCGCTCATTGTGTTGAGTGGTGAAGGGCGGGTGTACATCAATCCCAATGTAGGAGCTGCCGCAGGCTGCGATCTTTTGATTTTGATCACATAAAAAACCCGCCTGAATTCAGGCGGGTTTTTTATTGGCTAACCGAAGATCACTCTTCGAGGTTGCCCATGGCGGTGGTGTTGAAGCCGCCGTCGACGTACATGATTTCACCGCTGATGCCCGACGCCAGGTCGGAGCACAGGAAGGCGCCGGCGTTGCCGACTTCGTCGATGGTGACGTTGCGACGCAGCGGGGTTTGCGCTTCGTTGGCGGCCAGCATTTTGCGGAAGTTCTTGATGCCCGAAGCTGCCAGAGTACGAATCGGGCCAGCCGATACGCAGTTGACGCGGGTGCCGTCCGGGCCCAGGGAGCCGGCCAGGTAGCGTACGCCTGCTTCCAGCGAAGCCTTGGCCATGCCCATTACGTTGTAGTTCGGCATGGTGCGCTCGGCGCCCAGGTACGACAGGGTCAGCAGGCTGCCGTTGCGGCCTTTCATCATTTCGCGGCCAGCTTTGGCCAGGGCCACGAAGCTGTAGGCGCTGATGTCGTGCGCGATGCGGAAACCTTCACGGGTGGTGGCTTCGGTGAAGTCGCCGTCCAGTTGGTCGCCCGGGGCGAAGCCGACGGAGTGCACGATGCAGTCCAGGCCGTCCCACTTCTTGCTCAGTGCTTCGAAGACCTTGGCGATTTCTTCATCGCTGGCCACGTCGCACGGGAAGCACAGCTCAGGGCTCGAGCCCCAGCCTTGGGCGAATTCTTCAACACGACCTTTCAGCTTGTCGTTCTGATAAGTGAAGGCAAGCTCAGCGCCCTCGCGATGCATGGCGGCAGCGATGCCGGATGCGATGGACAGCTTGCTGGCGACACCGACGATCAGTACGCGCTTACCGGCGAGAAAACCCATGTGTTGCTCCTCTTTCAGGTTATTGCGCAGTGGCTGGTGCCAGAAAAGCGGCTTCCAGCAACTGCTGTGTATACGGATGTTGGGGGGCGGCAAAGATACTTTGCGCGTCTCCCTGTTCGACCACTTGGCCATGCTTGACCACCATCAACTGGTGGCTCAGCGCTTTGACGACAGCCAGGTCATGGCTGATGAACAAATACGTCAGGTTGTACTTGGCTTGCAGCGAGCGCAACAGCTCGACCACTTGCCGCTGCACCGTCCGGTCGAGCGCCGAAGTCGGCTCGTCCAGCAGGATCAGCGCCGGTTTGAGCACCAAGGCTCGAGCAATGGCGATTCGCTGCCGTTGCCCACCGGAAAATTCGTGGGGGTAGCGGTGCCGGGTTTCCGGATCCAGACCTACCTCCTTCAAAGCCGCAATAATCGCCGCTTCCTGTTCTACCGCTGTGCCGATCTTGTGAATCCGCAGACCTTCGCCAACGATATCGCTGACGCACATGCGCGGGCTCAGGCTGCCAAACGGGTCCTGAAACACCACCTGCATCTCGCGCCGCAGCGGTCGAATCTCGTTCTGCGTCAGGCAGTTTAGCTGCTTGCCCTCAAAACGGATGCCACCTTTGCTGCCAATCAAACGCAAAATCGCCAGACCGAGCGTGGATTTACCGGAACCGCTTTCCCCGACAATCCCCAAAGTCTGACCTTGGGGCAGGCTGAAATTGATGCCATCCACCGCTTTGACATGATCAACCGTGCGTTTGAGCAGGCCTTTCTTGATCGGGAACCAGACTTTCAGATCCTCGACCTCAAGCAGCGCTGGCCCGATTTCATTGGTCGCCGGGCCTCCGCTAGGCTCCGCGCCGAGCAATTCCCGAGTGTACGGATGCTGCGGTGAACCGAACAGCTCTGCGCACGATGCCTGTTCGACGATGCAACCGCGCTGCATGACACATACGCGATGCGCAATTCTTCGCACCAGGTTCAAATCGTGGCTGATCAACAGCAGCGACATGCCTAATCGAGCCTGAAGTTCCTTGAGCAAATCGAGGATTTTCAGCTGAACGGTCACGTCCAGCGCGGTGGTCGGCTCGTCGGCGATCAACAGCTCCGGCTCGTTGGCCAGGGCCATGGCGATCATCACCCGCTGACGCTGACCGCCGGACAATTCGTGCGGCAAGGCCTTGAGGCGCCTGTGCGGTTCGGGGATGCCGACCATCTCCAGCAGTTCCAGCGTGCGCCTGGTTGCGATTTTGCCGGTCAGACCTTTATGGATGCCCAGCACCTCGTTGATCTGCTTCTCGATCGAGTGCAGCGGGTTGAGCGAGGTCATAGGCTCCTGAAAGATCATCGCGATCCGGTTGCCACGAATCTGGCGGATGGTTTTTTCTTTCAGCCCCAGCAGGTTTTGCCCGGCGTATTCGATGGTGCCGGACGGATGCCGGGCGAGCGGGTAGGGCAGCAGGCGCAGGATCGAGTGTGCGGTCACCGATTTACCCGAACCGCTCTCGCCGACCAGCGCCAGGGTTTCGCCGCGCTTTATGTCGAAGCTTACGCCCTCTACCACCCGCTGCACGCGCTCGCCGACCACGAATTCAACGGCGAGGTCGCGCACTTCGATCAGATTGTCCTGATTCATTTCACTTCCTCGGGTCGAAGGCATCGCGAGCGGACTCGCCGATAAACACCAGCAAACTCAGCATCAACGCCAACACGGCAAACGCGCTCATGCCCAGCCACGGCGCTTGCAGATTGGATTTGCCCTGCGCCACCAATTCGCCCAGCGACGGACTGCCGGCCGGCAAGCCGAAACCGAGGAAGTCCAGCGCGGTCAGGGTGCCAATGGCGCCGGTCAGGATGAACGGCATGAAGGTCATGGTCGAAACCATGGCGTTGGGCAGAATGTGGCGGAACATGATCGCGCCGTTCTGCATCCCCAGCGCCCGCGCGGCGCGTACGTATTCGAGGTTGCGCCCGCGCAGGAACTCGGCGCGCACCACGTCCACCAGGCTCATCCACGAGAACAGCAGCATGATCCCCAGCAGCCACCAGAAATTCGGCTGGACGAAACTGGCGAGGATGATCAGCAGGTACAACACCGGCAACCCCGACCAGATCTCCAGAAAGCGCTGGCCGGCCAGATCGACCCAGCCGCCATAGAAACCCTGCAAGGCCCCGGCGATCACACCGATGATCGAGCTGCAGACGGTCAAGGTCAGCGCAAACAGCACCGAAATCCTGAATCCGTAAATCACCCGCGCCAACACGTCACGGCCCTGATCGTCGGTGCCCAGCAAGTTGTCCGCCGATGGCGGGGCCGGCGCCGGGACTTTCAGGTCGTAGTTGATGCTTTGGTAGTTGTAGGGGATCGGCGCCCAAAGCACCCATGCGTCTTTGGCCTTGAGCAGTTCGCGGATGTACGGGCTCTTGTAGTTGGCTTCCAGCGGGAATTCGCCGCCGAAGGTGGTTTCGGGGTAGCGCTGAATGGCCGGGAAATACCAGTTGTTGTCGTAATGCACCACCAGCGGTTTGTCGTTGGCGATCAGTTCGGCGCCGAGGCTGGCGCCAAACAGAATCAAGAACAGCCACAGCGACCACCAGCCACGCTTGTTGGCCTTGAACAGTTCGAAACGGCGGCGATTGAGAGGGGACAGGTTCATCTCAATGCTCCCGGCTTTCGAAGTCGATGCGCGGATCGACAAAGGTGTAGGTGAGGTCGCCGATCAGTTTCACCACCAACCCGAGCAGGGTGAAGATGAACAGGGTGCCAAACACCACCGGGTAATCGCGGTTGATCGCCGCTTCGAAGCTCATCAGGCCGAGGCCGTCGAGGGAGAAAATCACCTCGACCAGCAACGAACCGGTGAAGAAAATGCCGATGAACGCCGAAGGAAATCCGGCAATCACCAGCAGCATCGCGTTGCGGAAAACGTGGCCGTAGAGCACGCGATGCCGAGTCAGACCTTTGGCCTTGGCAGTGACCACGTACTGTTTGTTGATTTCATCGAGGAAGCTGTTTTTGGTCAGCAGGGTCATGGTCGCGAAGTTGCCGATCACTAACGCTGTCACTGGCAACGCGAGGTGCCAGAAATAGTCGAGGATCTTGCCGCCCAAACTCAGTTCATCGAAGTTGTTCGAGGTCAGCCCTCTTAATGGAAACCAATCGAGATAACTTCCGCCGGCAAACACCACGATCAGCAGAATCGCAAACAGGAACGCCGGGATCGCGTAGCCGACGATGATCGCCGAGCTGGTCCAGACGTCGAAGTGGCTGCCGTGGCGCGTGGCTTTGGCGATCCCCAGCGGGATCGACACCAGGTACATGATCAGCGTGCTCCACAACCCGAGCGAGATCGATACCGGCATTTTTTCCTTGATCAGGTCGATGACCTTGGCGTCGCGGAAGAAACTGTCACCGAAATCCAGCTGGGCGTAGTTCTTGATCATGATCCACAAACGCTCCGGCGCCGACTTGTCGAAGCCGTACATCTTCTCGATTTCCTTGACCAGCGCCGGGTCCAGACCTTGTGCGCCGCGATAGGCGGAACCTGCCACGGACACTTCGACACCGCCACCGGCGATGCGGCTGGTGGCGCCTTCGAAGCCTTCGAGCTTGGCGATCATCTGCTCTACCGGTCCGCCGGGGGCGGCCTGGATGATCAGAAAGTTGATCAGCAAGATGCCAAACAAGGTCGGGACGATCAGCAGCAGTCGCCGAAAAATGTACGCCAGCATCTGATTACTCCGTGCCCGCAGGGTCGGCTTGCAGTTGGTTTTGGATTTCTACTGCCGGCTTCGCATCGGGTTTGATCCACCAGGTGCTGGTGCCGATGTCGTACTTGGGTGAGATTTGCGGGTGACCGAGGTGGTTCCAATAAGCCACGCGCCAGGTCTTGATGTGCCAATTGGGGATCACGTAATAACCCCACTGCAGCACCCGGTCGAGGGCGCGCGCATGGGCCACCAGGCTCTGGCGCGAATCGGCGTTGATCAGGCGCTCGACCAGTTGATCGACCACCGGATCCTTCAGACCCATGGTATTGCGACTGCTCGGCTTGTCGGCGGCTGCGCTCATCCAGAACTCGCGCTGCTCGTTACCCGGCGAGTTGGATTGCGGGAAGCTGCCGACGATCATGTCGAAGTCCCGCGAGCGCACGCGATTGATGTACTGCGAAACGTCAACGCGACGAATCACCAGCTCGATGCCGAGGTCGCTGAGGTTGCGCTTGAGCGGCAGCAGCACCCGCTCGAAATCGGTCTGCGCCAGCAGGAACTCAATGCTCACCGGTTTGCCGCTGGCGTCGACCATTTTGTCATCGACGATTTTCCAGCCAGCCTCTTGCAGCAGTTGATAGGCCTCGCGCTGCTGGGTGCGGATCATTCCGCTGGCATCGGTTTTCGGGTTCTCGAAGGCTTCGCTGAACACCTGCGCCGGCAGTTGGCTGCGGAACGGATCGAGGATCGCCAGTTGATCGGCGTCGGGCAGGCCGGTGGCAGCCATTTCCGAATTCTCGAAAAAGCTGCGGCTGCGCGCGTAGGCGCCGTTGAACAATTGTTTGTTGGTCCATTCGAAGTCGAACAACAACGTCAGCGCACGCCGCACTCGAATATCCTGAAACACCGGGCGGCGCAGGTTGAACACGAAGCCCTGCATGCCGGTGGGGTTGCCGTTGGGGATCTGTTCCTTGATCAGCCGTCCTTCGGTGACCGCCGGAATGTTGTAGGCGTTGGCCCAGCTCTTGGCGGTCATCTCCAGCCAGTAATCGAACTGCCCGGCCTTCAGCGCCTCAATCGCCACGGTGTTGTCGCGGTAGTAATCGGTGGTCATCACGTCGAAGTTGTAGAAACCGCGATTGACCGGCAAGTCCTTGCCCCAGTAATCCTTGACCCGCTCATAACGCACCGAGCGCCCGGCCTTGACCTGGGTCAGCTGATACGGGCCGCTGCCCAATGGGATTTCCAGGTTGCCCTTGTTGAAATCGCGACTGGCCCACCAGTGTTTCGGCAGCACCGGCAACTGGCCGAGGATCAGCGGCAGTTCGCGGTTGTTGGTGTGCTTGAACTTGAACAGCACTTTGAGCGGGTCTTCGGCGATGACTTCTTCGACATCGTTGTAGTAGCCGCGATACAGCGGGGAGCCGTCCTTGGTCAGCGTCTGGAAGCTGAACACCACGTCTTCGGCGCGTACCGGGTGGCCGTCGTTGAACTTTGCTTCAGGACGCAGGTAGAAACGCACCCAACTGTTGTCCGGGGCTTTTTCGATCTTCCTGGCGATCAGGCCGTATTCGGTAAAAGGTTCGTCGAGGCTGTGCTTGGTCAGGGTGTCGTAGATCTGCCCGATGTCGTCCGCCGGCACACCCTTACTGATGAACGGGTTGAGGCTGTCGAAGCCACCAAAACCGGCCTGACGAAAGATCCCGCCCTTGGGCGCGTCGGGGTTCACGTAATCGAAATGCTTGAAATCGGCGGGGTATTTCGGCGGCTCGTTGTACAGGGTCACGGCGTGTTGCGGGGCGGCACAGGCCAGCCCGGCGAACAACAGGCCGCCGACCTGCACCAGCAGGGCGCGGATAGGCTTCATCGATCTGTCTCCGAAGATTTCAGCCACCATGCGCTCAGACCCAACGTATAGGGCGGCGTAGTGACGAAGGCAAACCGGTTGCGGTAAGCCAGACGGTGATAATTGAGGTACCAGTTGGGAATGATGTAGTGCTGCCACAGCAGCACGCGGTCGAGCGCTTTGCCGGCGGCGACTTGTTCATCGCGGGTGCGCGCGGCGAGCAATTGCTCAAGCAGATGATCGACCACCGGGTTGGCAATGCCCGCGTAATTCTTGCTGCCCTTGACCCCGACCTGGCTGGAGTGGAAGTACTGCCACTGCTCCAGACCCGGGCTGAGGGTCTGGTTGAGGGTCATCAGGATCATGTCGAAATCGAACTGATCAAGGCGCTGTTTGTATTGCGCCCGATCCACCGTGCGCAGCCGCGCCTCGATGCCGATGCTGTTGAGGTTTTCGATGTAGGGCTGAAGCAGACGCTCCAGATTCGGATTGACCAGCAACAGTTCGAAACGCAGCGGCTGGCCAGCGGCGTTTTGCAGGCGTTGGCCGTTTAGCTTCCAGCCCGCTTCGGTCAGCAGCGCGAGGGCTTTGCGCATGGTTTCGCGGGGAATGCCGCGCCCCTCGGTTTTCGGCAGGCTGAACGGCTCGGTGAGTAATCGCGCCGGCAGTTGATCCTTGTACGGCTTGAGCATCAGCCATTCGCGCCCGACCGGCAGGCCGCTGGCGGCGAATTCGCTGTTTGGGTAGTAACTGGTCGTGCGCTTGTAGGCATCGCTGAACAACGCGCGGTTGGTCCACTCGAAATCGAACATCAGCCCCAGCGCTTCACGCGTCTTCACATCGGAGAAGGTCGCGCGGCGGGTGTTCATGAACAGACCCTGACTCTGCGTCGGAATCTGGTGCGGGATCTGCGCCTTGATCACCTCGCCACGCCGCACGGCGGGGAAGTTGTAGCCGTTGGCCCAGTTCTTCGCCTGGTGTTCGATGTAGATATCGAATTCGCCAGCCTTGAACGCTTCGAACGCCACGTCGCTGTCGCGGTAGAACTCGACTTCCATCCTGTCGAAGTTGTACTTGCCGCGATTCACCGGCAAGTCCTTGCCCCAGTAATCCTTGACCCGCTCAAAGATCAACTGCCGGCCCGGCGTCGCCGAAGTGATGCGATACGGGCCGCTGCCCAGTGGTGGCTCGAAGGTTGTGGCCTTGAAGTCGCGATCCTTCCAGTAATGCTGCGGCAGCACCGGCAACTCACCCAGACGCAGAATCAGCAGCGGGTTGCCCGAGCGCTTGAGCACGAAACGAATCCGCTGCTTGTTGAGGATATCCACGCGCAGCACTTCCTGCAGTGCGGTGCGATACAGCGGATGACCTTCCTTGAGCAACAGGCGATAGGAAAACGCCACGTCATACGCGGTGATCGGCGTGCCATCGTGGAAACGCGCCTCGGGGCGCAGATTGAACACCACCCAGCTGCGATCTTCGCTGTACTCCACCGATTGCGCGATCAAGCCATAACTGGAGGCTGGCTCATCACCGGAGGGCGAGTATTGGCCGGTGCCGACCATCAACGGCTCGTTCAGCTCGTTGATGCCGTATTGCAGGAAATTCGCTGTGGTGACCGGGCTGGTGCCCTTGAACGTGTACGGGTTGAGCGTATCAAAGGTGCCGAATGCCATCACCCGCAATGTACCGCCCTTGGGCGCTTGCGGGTTGACCCAGTCGAAGTGGGTGAATCTGGCCGGGTACTTGAGCGTGCCGAACTGCGCATAACCGTGACTTTCGGTAATCGTCGCGCTTGCGGTTGAGCTCAAGGCCAGGCTGATCAGGAGCAGGAGGAGGGGACGCTTCAAGTCAGATCCGATCCAGGCGGCTTGGGCTTAGTGGGCCGTACAGTAACAGCTTGTATGGGCAGGAAAAAGATGGGGGGGTAATGCGCTGTTAACAATACCGCCAAGAGCCCCTCACCCTAACCCTCTCCCGGGGGGAGAGGGGACTGACTGAGGTGTTTGGACCAGTTGCACCGACTTGCAATACCGAGGCGAACTCTAGCTTTGAAAAGCACACAGATCGGCCCCCTTTCCCCCTCGCCCCCTTGGGGGAGAGGGTTGGGGTGAGGGGGACTGGGTTTGCCAGGCACAACACCAATCAAACAAACACCGGACAAAAAAAAGCCCCTGAATTTCAGGGGCTCTCATATCAGTCAATGCGGCTGATAAACCGTCAGCATCTGCCCAGGCTTCAACGCCTTGCCAGCACCCGGATTCCAACGCTGCAGATGTTGCATCTCAACGTTGAAACGCTTGGCCACCACGTACAGGGTGTCGCCGCGTTTGACCTTGTACTGCGTCTGTTGCTTGCTCTCGGCCTTGCCTTTGGTCTTGCTGTTGGCCGCAATCACTGTGTTGACCCGGCCGCTGTTGCGCGCGACGTTGCGAGCAGGGCTGCGCTTGGTAGCGTCCTGCATCACCAGCGTCTGACCAACCTTGAGGTTCTTGCCGCTCAGCTTGTTCCAGCGTTGCAGATCCTTGACTTCAACCTTGTTCGCCTTGGCAATCGAACCGAGGTTATCGCCACGCTTGACCCGATAAGCACGCTTGAGTTGCGCAACTTCGCTCGGATCAGCACCTTCGAATACGGGCTTCAGCGAGCGCGGGCTGATCAACTCGTCCGGGCGCATGGTCTGCAGACTGGCGGTCAGCAGTTGCGCCTTCGAGGTTGGCACCAGCAAATGCTGCGGGCCGTCGATGGTGGTGCGCTGCTTGAATGCCGGGTTGAGCTGGAACAGTTCGTCTTCGTCGATGTTGGCGACAGCAGCGACCTTGGACAGGTCCATGCGCTGGTTGATTTCGACAACCTGGAAATACGGTTCGTTGGCGATCGGGTTGAGGTTGACGCCATAGGCTTCCGGCGTCAGGACCACTTGCGACAGGGCCAGCAGCTTCGGTACATAAGCCTGGGTTTCCGCCGGCAGCGGCAGGTTCCAGTAGTCAGTCGGCAGGCCGAGTCGTTCGTTGCGCTCGATCGCACGACTGACTGTGCCTTCACCGGCGTTGTACGCAGCCAGTGCCAGCAGCCAGTCGCCGTTGAACATGTCGTGCAGGCGGGTCAGGTAGTCCATCGCAGCGGTGGTCGAGGCGGTGATGTCGCGACGGCCATCGTAGAATTGGGTCTGACGCAGGTTGAAATAACGGCCAGTCGAAGGGATGAACTGCCAGAGGCCTACAGCGTTGGCCCGGGAATAGGCCATCGGGTTGTAGGCACTTTCAATCACTGGCAGCAGGGCCAGTTCCAGCGGCATGTTGCGTTCTTCGAGGCGCTCTACGATGTAGTGGATGTAGAGGCTGCCACGCTCGCCGGCGTTTTCCAGAAACGAAGGGTTACTGGCGAACCACAGGCGCTGTTGCTCGATGCGCGGGTTGACGCCCAGACCGTCCTGCAACTGGAAACCGTTGCGCATGCGGCCCCAGATGTCCTGAGGCACTTGCGGCACAGGCTTTTCAGTCAGCCAGATGGGCTTCTGCTTGGCTCGCGCAGCAATGTTCGGCGTATGTGTCGCTTCAGGCTGCGGAGCGTGGCTGGAACAACCCGCCAGTGTGGCGGACACAGCCACCGCGATGGCTTGCGCCAGGCGGGTCAAAGCATCTGAATTGACGGACTTACGTATGGATGACGACATTGGCTGGAAGTAAGTTCCGGGCAAAAATGTCGGGCGATTCTAGAAAGCGCACCCCTCGCGGTCAACCATTCAGAATTTTTGTACCAGCGCACGAGTGCCTTAGAAATTATCTTTCCATGCCCGCAGAGCCGCAAAAACCTCACTCGGCGCCCGGTTTTGAGCGCCATTCCGTTCGTCCACTTTTTGTGTAACTAATGTTTCAGAGGTACGCAAAAACGGATTTGTGAGCTTTTCCAGCGCCAGGGTCGAGGGCAATGTCGTGACGCCGTTTTGCCTCTGCTGAATGACTTTTTGCAGACGAGCGGCAATATCCGGGTTGCCCGGTTCGACCGCTGCTGCGAATTTCAAATTGCTCAGGGTGTATTCATGTGTGCAGTACACCAGCGTATCTTCAGGCAACGCGGCGAGACGGCTCAGGGAGTGATGCATTTGCTCCGGCGTGCCTTCGAACAAGCGACCGCAACCGGCAGCGAACAGCGTGTCGCCGCAGAAGAGCAAGCCGTGATGGTAATAGGCAATGTGGCCCAGTGTGTGGCCGGGCACGGCATACACGTCGAAGTCCCAGCCCAGTACGCGGGCCTGGTCGTTGTCCTTGAGCGCCACATCGCGCGCGGGGATGTTTTCGTTGGCCGGGCCGTAGACGGTGGCGTCTGTAGCCTTTTTCAGCGCTTCGACGCCGCCGACGTGGTCATGGTGATGGTGAGTGATCAGAATATCGCTGAGCACCCAGCCCGGATGGGCGTCGAGCCAGGCCTGTACCGGCGCGGCGTCGCCAGGGTCGACCACCGCGCAGCGCTGGGTCGCATGATCCTGTAACAACCAGATGTAGTTGTCGGTGAAGGCGGGCAGGGCACTGATCTGTATCATCGTCGAATTCGCCAAGCGGTAAACATTGGCGCATCTTAGTGGTTCCTGGCGCTTTGGAGAATGACATGACCGATAAAGCGTTCGCACAGGCTGATCCGGACTGGCTGGCCCTGATCGGTGCGGCCCGTGAATGGCTGTCCGGCCCGCTCGGCCAATTTCTGCTGGACGAAGAGCGACGCATGCTCGAAGACGAGCTCGGCCGGTTCTTTGGTGGCTATCTGGTGCATTACGGCCCGTCTGCCGAGACCCCGCCGTGCGCGCCACAAGTGCAGCGCAATGTGCGCCTCGGGGCGCCATTGCCGGGTGTAGAGATCGTCTGTGAAGAACAGGCCTGGCCCTTGAGCGAGCACGCCGCCGATGTGGTGGTGTTGCAGCATGGTCTGGATTTCTGCCTGTCGCCCCACGGTTTGCTGCGTGAAGCGGCGAGCAGCGTACGGCCCGGCGGGCATCTGCTGATCGTCGGTATCAACCCCTGGAGTACCTGGGGCTTGCGTCATGTTTTCACCAGCGACGCCATGCGCAAGGCGCGCTGCATCTCGCCATCGCGGGTCGCCGACTGGCTGAATCTGCTGGGCTTTGCGCTGGAGAAACGCCGCTTCGGGTGCTATCGTCCGCCGCTCGCGTCAGCCAAGTGGCAGACCCGTCTGGCTGGCTGGGAACGCAAGGCCGGTGACTGGCAACTGTCGGGCGGCGGCTTTTATCTGCTGGTGGCGCGCAAGATCGTCGTCGGTCTGCGACCGCTGCGCCAGGAGCGACGCGAGCCGATGGGCAAGCTGATCCCGCTGCCGATGGCCAAGGTCAACCGCCGCCGCATCGAACCCTGAACCCTCTTTAATTTCCGGCCGGGCTTGCCCCGGCCTCGGCCATCGTCGGTCTACGATTGACGAGGCAGCGTATTTTTCTGGATAGATTGCATGACTGAAAACAGCGAAAGCACCGATAGCGTAGAACTGTTCACCGACGGCGCCTGCAAGGGCAACCCCGGCCCGGGCGGCTGGGGCGCCTTGCTCGTGTGCAAGGGCATCGAAAAGGAGTTGTGGGGCGGCGAAGCCAACACCACCAACAACCGCATGGAGCTGCTCGGCGCAATCCGCGGCCTCGAAGCCCTCAAGCGTCCGTGCGAAGTGCTGCTGGTGACCGACTCGCAATACGTGATGAAAGGCATCAACGAGTGGATGGTCAACTGGAAAAAACGCGGCTGGAAAACCGCCGCCAAAGAACCAGTGAAAAACGCCGACCTGTGGAAAGAGCTGGACGAGCAGGTCAACCGCCACAAGGTCACTTGGAAGTGGGTACGCGGGCACATCGGTCACCACGGCAACGAACGCGCCGACCAGTTGGCCAATCGTGGTGTGGATGAAGTGCGCGGTTACAAACAGAGCTGATTTCTGGCTGATGCACCGAGGTGCCCCAATCGCTAGCAGGCTAGCTCCCACGGGGAATGAATTTCCAATGTGTGAGCCAGCCTGCTGGCGATGGCAGGCTGACAGCCGACCAGTTTCTGCCGGTTGGTACATCCCCTGGAGCTGCCGAAGGCTGCGATCTTTTGATCTTCAGCCTGCAATCATTGGCGGCAAGGTCCCGAGCAGCGACACGGCCGCGACCGCACCAATCCCCAACAGCCATTCGATGATTACACTGCGCTTGAGCGCTTCGATCCGCTGTTCACAATCGTTGATGCGCAAGCGGTTGAATAACGCCAACCCAAGCATGCCCAACACCAGCAAAGCCTTGATCAGCAGTATCAGCGCAAATCCGGAAAACATCGGCGTCGGCCACCACTGTCCTGTCAACACTCGCACGTTGATCAGGCCGGTGATCAGCAGTCCCGCAACCAGCAAATATCCAATCCCGCTAAAGCGCTGCAACACTCGCCGCACTGGCACATCCGCCTGGCGCAGAACCATCAGCAACAGCAACAATCCGCCAAGCCAGGCGCTGACGCATGTCAGGTGAATCACTTGATTGAGGATCAGCATCTGCCCGCTCAGACCATCGAGCATCGCCCCGTGACCGACCGGTGCCAGCGTCGCCAGCAGCAACGCACTCAGCCCCAGTCGCAACGGCATGTTCGAATGCCAAGGCGTGAACAGCAGCGCCAGCAACATCACATTGATCAGCAAATGCCAGCGCCAGACCTGACCGAAAAACGTCTTGTCCAGCACCAGCCCGACGGTATCCGGATCGAACGCCGACGCCGCCGAACCGGCCATGCTCGCGGTAATCAGCAGCGCCCAAGCAATGCCGCTGACCAATGCAACGGCGGCCAACCCACGAGCCAGCCGCGCCAAATGCCGATCCAGTAACGGTGCGTCACCCCTGAGCAGCAGCGGCCGAAACAACCACGCCCCGAACAGCAGCAACACCACGCTGAAATGCACAAACCGGCACAGCACCAGCGCTTCGCTCATGAATTACTGGCCAACCTTGAACTGGTAAGCACCTTCGCTTTTGTGCGTATCGACCGACACGGCGTGCCATTCGACTTTGTACTCGCCAGCCGCCAAGGGAGCGGCGGGGGTGACGATCAGGGTTTTCTTGTCGGCTTCGGTGCTCAGCGCTTTGACTGCAATCGGTGCACCGTCTTTGGTCAGCGTGATCTTGGTGAAACTCGCTTCAACACCTTCGGAAAACACCAGCCGTAAGTCCGCAGGCGCGGTGACGGTGCTGTCGGCGGCCGGGGTCTGGCTTTTCAAATGGGCATGGGCAAAGGCCTGGGAAGTCACGAGGACAGAGGCGAGCAGGGCGCCGGTGGTCAGCAGGTTTTTCAGCTTCATGGGAATCCCTTGGTAGTGAATGGCGGCCGACAGTATAGGGCGTGCGGTTCGCCCTGAGCAGATGCTAGTCTTCAAGCACGTTGTCGTCAGGGAGCCCTTATGGGCAATCACAAGATCGAGATCCGTCGCAGTAACGTCGAAAAAATCCTCCTGGCAGCGGAAAAGGTTTTCGCCGAAAAAGGTTTTGGTGGCACCGCCATGGCCGACATCGCCGCCGAAGTGCAATTGCCGCGCTCCAATCTGCATTACTACTTCAGCACCAAAAGCGAGCTGTACAGCGCGGTGCTGTTCGACTTGCTGGAAGTGTGGAAACAGGACGCGCTGTGCTTCGAGATGTTCGACGATCCGCGCGTGGTGCTCAGCAGCTACATTCGCGCCAAGATGAACCACTCACGCAGCCGGCCGTATGGGTCGAAAGTCTGGGCCAATGAAATCATCCATGGCGCGCCGACCTTGGGCGAGGCGCTGGATGTGAGCCTGTATGACTGGGCGAAGATGAAGGAAGCAAAAATTCGCCAGTGGGTCGAGGACCAGCGGATTTTGCCGGTGGAGCCGTCGAGTCTGCTGTATATGATTTGGGCGTCGACCCAGCACTATGCGGACTTTGATCATCAGGTGAATATCCTGAATGAGCATCAGCCGTTGTCGGACATGCAGTTCGAGCGGGCGGTGCAGACGGTGACCAGTGTGATATTGCGTGGGATCGGGTTGGAGCCTTGAAAGTCAAAGGCTGACCCTCACCCCAGCCCTCTCCCAGAGGGAGAGGGGGCCGACCGAGGTGTCTTGTGTCTCACATCGACCTGGAAGATCGGGGCGATTATGGATTCAAAGCAAGGCTTTCAGGTCGGCGTAGTTCTGCAATATCCCCCAGTCAGTCCCCTCTCCCTGTGGGCGGTCCGACGTTTCGGGAGGGTTAGGGTGAGGGGCCTTTCGGATCAGACCACCAATCTAAACAGCAACGTGATACGGATTCCGCGGATCATGATTCCAATCGAGAAACGGCTTCCCGGTTTCCATCGGCACCATCTCGATGCAATCCGCCACCGGACAGGTGATCTGGCACAAGTTACAGCCCACACATTCATCATCAATCACTTCATATTTATGCGTGCCATCCGCCTCGCGAACACTGCTGATCGCCTGATGTGAAGTGTCCTCGCAGGCAATGTGGCAGCGCCCGCAACCAATACACGCCTCCTGATCAATCTTCGCGATCACCTGATAATTGATATCGAGGTACTTCCAGTCCGTGGTGTTGCCGACCGCACGCCCGGAGAACTCGGCGATGCTCGCGTAACCCTGACTGTCCATCCACCGCGACAAGCCGTCCTTCATCTCCTCGACAATCCGAAACCCGTGCAGCATCGCCGCCGTGCACACCTGCACCGAGCCGCTGCCCAGCGCAATAAATTCCGCCGCATCGCGCCAACTACCAATCCCGCCAATTCCGCAAATCGGCAAACCCTGGGTCTGCGGATCGCGGGCGATTTCCGCGACCATGTTCAGCGCAATCGGCTTGACCGCCGAGCCGCAATAACCGCCGTGCGTGCTTTTGCTGCCGACGGTGGGCAGGGCGACCATGTGCTCAAGGTCGACGCTGGTGATCGAGTTGATGGTGTTGATCAGCGACACCGCATCAGCACCGCCCCGGTAAGCCGCGCGGGCGGCGACGCGGATGTCGGTGATGTTCGGCGTGAGTTTGACGATCACCGGCAGCGAGCAATAGGTCTTGCACCAGCGTGTGACCTGCTCGACATACTCCGGCACCTGACCGACCGCCGCGCCCATGCCGCGTTCGGGCATGCCGTGCGGGCAGCCGAAATTCAGTTCGATACCGTCAGCGCCGGTCGCTTCCACGAGCGGCAGGATGTGTTTCCACGATTCCTCGACGCACGGCACCATCAGCGACACGATCAGCGCGCGATCCGGCCAGTCCTTCTTCACTTGGGTGATTTCGCGCAGATTGATTTCCAGCGAACGGTCGGTGATCAGTTCGATGTTGTTGATGCCCAGCACTTCGCGGTTGGCGCCATAGTGCGCCGAGTAGCGCGACGAGACGTTGACCGCTGCAGGGTCTTCCCCGAGGGTTTTCCAGACCACGCCACCCCAGCCGGCCTCGAAGGCGCGCACCACGTTGTAGGCCTTGTCGGTCGGCGGCGCGGAGGCCAGCCAGAACGGATTAGGGGCTTTGATGCCAGCGAAGACTATCGACAGATCGGCCATTTACGCAGCCTCCACGTTGAGCATCAGTTGAACGTTGATCGCCTCGGCAGCGCGTTTGCCGTGTTGCACCGCTTGCACGGTCAGGTCTTGATCGAGGCTGGTGCAATCGCCGCCTGCATAGACGCCGGGGATGCTGGTGCGCAGGTTTTCATCGACCTGAATGCGTTCGCCCTGACGTTTGAGTTCGCGCGCCATCGGGTCGCAGAGGGCGCTGCCGTCGAAGGCTTGGCCGATGGCTTTGAAGATCGCATCGGCGGCCAGATCGAAGGTTTCGCCAGTCGCTTGCAGGCGACCGTCGGCCATTTGCGTACGAGCGAAACGCATGCCGCGCACCTGGCCTTGATCGTCGAGTAAAACCTCTTCGGGTTGCGCCCAGGTCAACAGACGTACCTGATTGGCTTTGGCGATGTCCTGTTCGTGACCGGTTGCACCCATGTCGGCCAGACCACGTCGATACACCAGGTTCACGTCGCGGGCACCGAGGCGGGCCATTTGCACCGCCATGTCGATCGCGGTGTTGCCGGCGCCGAGGACGATGCAGCGATCGGCCAGCGGCAATTGCGTCAGGTCATCGGCCTGGCGCAGTTCGCGGATGTAGTCGGTGGCGGCGAGCAGGCCCGGCGCGTCTTCGTGGTCCAGACCGAGTTGTTTGCTGGCGTTCAGGCCGAGGCCGAGGAACACCGCGTCGAACTGTTGGTGCAGTTCATTGAGGCTCAGGTTTTCGCCGAGTTTGTGCCCGTGACGGATCTCGATGCCGCCGATTTGCAGGAGGAAATCCAGTTCCCTCTGCGCGTAATCGTCGACCAGTTTGTACTTGGCGATCCCGTATTCGTTGAGGCCGCCAGCCTTGTCTCGCGCTTCGAAAATCACCACGTCGTGGCCGTGCATGGCACTGCGATGGGCACAGGACAAACCCGCCGGCCCGGCGCCGACCACGGCGATGTGTTTGCCCGTGGCAGCGGCACGCTGGAACGGGTGTTCAGTGAAGTGCGCGTTGTCCACCGCGTAGCGCTGCAACAGGCCGATCAACACCGGTGCGCATTCGTGGGCGTTGTTTCTCACGCAGGCTTGCTGGCAGAGGATTTCAGTGGGGCAGACTCGTGCGCAACTGCCACCGAGAATGTTCGCCGAAAGGATTTTCTGCGCCGCGCCGGTCACATTGTCCTGATGGATATTGCGGATGAACGAGGGAATATCGATCTCGCTCGGGCATGCATTGACGCACGGTGCGTCGTAGCAATACAGGCAGCGCGAGGCTTCCAGATGTGCCTGACGGTCGTTGAGCGGTGGCGCCAGATCGCTGAAATGCCCGGCAAGCGCGGCCGCGCTTTCGTGCGGATGCGGGAGATGGTTGAGGGTCTCGATCACGGTTTTTTGCCTCACGGTTATTGAGGTGCTGCCTCTATCGGGCAGTGGATTTTGTGGTGCTTTTGATGGCCTCATCGCTGGCAAGCCAGCTCCCACAGGGATTGAAGTCGCACACAAATATTGTGTTCAGCCAAAAACCTGTGGGAGCTGCGGTGCGACGATTCGACTTGCCAGCGATAGGCCGAAGGCCGCTATCCGCGTTTCACAGCAGTCGGCCTATGCAACTCAGCCCGCTTGCTCAGCAAATCAAACACCGCCGGATACGCCGGCCGCTCGATATACCGCCCGGCCCCACGCTCGGCGCGCAGATCACCGTCGGCCCAGACCACCCGGCCCTGGCTGACGGTATGGCTCGGCACACCGGTCACGGTCTTGCCTTCGAAGATGTTGAAGTCCACCTGCTGATGGTGGGTTTTGGCGGAGATGGTGCGCGTGCCTTGCGGATCCCACAGCACCAGATCGGCATCGGCACCGACGCGAATCGCGCCTTTGCGTGGGTACAGATTGAAAATTTTCGCGGTATTGGTCGAGGTCAGCGCGACGAAATCCTGCATCGACAAGCGTCCGCTATTCACCCCTTCATCCCACAACACGGCCATGCGATCTTCGATACCGGCGGTGCCGTTGGGGATCTTGCTGAAGTCGTCACGCCCGGCAGCTTTTTGCTCGGCGCAGAAGCAGCAATGGTCGGTGGCGGTGGTGTGCAGATTGCCGTTCTGCAAGCCATGCCACAGCGCTTCCTGATGGCCGCGCGGACGGAACGGCGGGCTCATCACATAGCCGGCCGCGGTCTGCCAGTCCGGGTGCTGATACACGCTGTCATCCAGCAGCAAATGCCCGGCCAATACCTCGCCGTACACCGGCTGGCCCTTGCTGCGCGCATAGGTGATTTCGTCGAGGGCTTCTTTGGTCGAGACGTGCACCAGATACAACGGGGTGCCGATGGTTTCGGCGATGCGGATCGCGCGGCTCGCCGCTTCACCTTCGACTTGTGAAGGTCGCGACAGCGGATGTGCTTCCGGCCCGGTGATCCCCTGGGCCATCAACTTGCGCTGCAGGTGATACACCAACTCACCGTTTTCCGCATGCACGGTCGGCACCGCGCCGAGTTCCAGGCAGCGTTCGAAGCTCGCCACCAACGTGTCGTCGGCGGCCATGATTGCGTTCTTGTAGGCCATGAAGTGCTTGAAGCTGTTGATCCCGTGATGGCTGACCAGCTCGGCCATTTCCTCGCGCACCTGCTCGCTCCACCAGGTGATTGCGACGTGGAAGCCGTAGTCCGAGGCGGACTTCTCGGCCCAGCCGCGCCACTGATGAAACGCCTCCATCAATGACTGCTGCGGATTGGGAATCACGAAATCGATGATCGACGTAGTACCGCCCGCCAGACCGGCCGCCGTGCCGCTGAAAAAATCTTCGCTGGCGACGGTGCCCATGAACGGGAGCTGCATGTGAGTGTGCGGGTCGATGCCGCCGGGCATCAGGAATTGGCCGCTGCCATCCAGGATTTCGGCGCCGGCGGGAATATCGAGGTTTTCACCGATGGCTTTGATCACGCCGTCAGCGCAATACACATCGGCGCGGTAACTTTCATCATGGGTAACAACGGTGGCGCCACGGATCAGCAGAGACATTCCGAGTTCCTCGCAGGCATGACCGACTTATGCCGGCTCTAGATGTTTTATATTTTTTGTATGAACCCAGCGCTGAACGGCGTATTCCTGTCAGCGCTGTCAGGAATAGACGCTAGCCGCAGAATTCAAATAGAGCAAGATTATTTTTTATAAGCTTATAAGTGTTTTAACTTGCTGATAAATAACGATAAAAAGCACAAATCACCAAAATGGTGAGGCCCTTCACCATTTTGACGCACTTGACAGGTTGGAAATATGGTCAAGATTTCTTATGTGAAATCAGCCGCTTGAAGTTGAGCTGCAGCTGTTGGATCACGAAGAAAATAAATGCAGTGCACCAGTTTGAGTCCTGTCTGTTCGAACAACTTGTCGGACCTTTAGCCTGAATGCCCAGACAAGTTTCCGAGGACTCAACGGTAAATAATTAAAACTGATAAACATCAGTAAGTTGCACAGTTATAAATGCATGGCCCGATGCGAAAGCGGGGCACCCGGCACGTTTATTGATGCCGCCGCTGACACCTTGGCCGGTGCATGCAGGTTGTCAGTTCCTCCGGCCATCGTCGGCTGCCGCGTGAGTGCGCCAGCCCCTGATGAGCAAAAAAATAATCAGAAGAACAGTGGAGCGGCCATGCAACAGATCAGATCGCAAGTGACCGAGCGCGACGGCTTGTTCGAGCTCGAAGCCGGCAGCGACGTCCTCGACAGTCCCCGTTACAACCACGACATGGCACCGACCAAGGTGCGCGAACGAACCTGGAACAAATGGCACATCACCGCACTGTGGATCGGCATGTCGATCTGCGTGCCGACCTACACCCTCGGCGGCGTGCTGACCGCGTATTTCGGCCTGACCGTCGGCGAAGCACTGCTGGCGATTCTGTTCGCCAACATCATCGTGCTGATCCCGCTCACGCTTAACGCGTTCCCCGGCACCAAGTACGGAATCCCGTTTCCGGTGCTGCTGCGTTCATCGTTCGGGATTCTCGGTTCCAACGTGCCGTGCCTGATCCGCGCGCTGGTGGCGTGCGGCTGGTTCGGCATTCAGACGATGTTCGGCGGGCTGGCGATTCACCTGTTTCTCGGCTCGGTATTCGAGGGCTGGAAGTCGCTTGGCGGCACCGGCGAAGTCATCGGTTTCATGGTGTTCTGGGCGCTGAATCTGTGGGTGGTGATTCGCGGCGCCGAGTCGATCAAGTGGCTGGAAACCCTGTCGGCGCCTTTGCTGGTAGCGGTCGGCATCGGCTTGCTGGTGTGGGCCATGCCCAATGTGTCGATGACCGAATTGCTGGCGATTCCGCCGAAGCGTCCTGAAGGCGCGAGCGTGGTCAGTTACTTCGCCGCCGGGCTGACGGCGATGGTCGGATTCTGGGCCACGCTGTCGCTGAACATTCCCGACTTCAGCCGCTACGCCAAGAGCCAGAAAGACCAGATCCTCGGGCAGATTATCGGCCTGCCGCTGACCATGTTTCTGTTCGCCGCGTTGGGTGTGGTGATGACTGCTGCGTCGGTGAAACTGGTGGGTGTCAGCGTCTCCGATCCGGTGACCTTGATCGGGCATATCCAGAGTCCGGTGTGGGTCGCGGTCGCGATGGCGCTGATCATTATCGCCACGTTGTCGACCAACACCGCCGCCAACATCGTGTCGCCGACCAACGACTTCCAGAACATCGCGCCCAAAGTGATCAACCGCACTAAAGCCGTGCTCCTCACCGGGTTTGTCGGCCTCGTGCTGATGGGCCATGAGCTGCTGAAAAAACTCGGTCTGATCGTCTCCGACGTGAGTCTTGAGACCGTGTATTCCAACTGGTTGCTGGGTTATTCGAGCCTGCTCGGGCCGATTGCCGGGATCATGGTGGTCGACTATTTCCTGATCAAGAAACAGCAGCTGGACCTGGCCGGTTTGTACCGCGATGACGTGTATCCGGCGTGGAACTGGTCTGGTTTCATCGCGTTCGGCGTGCCGGTGGCGCTGACCTTGCTGTCGCTGGGTAGCGATGCGTTCAGCTGGTTTTACAGCTACGGCTGGTTTACCGGCTCGGCGCTGGGCGGGTTGATTTATTACGGGTTGTGCGCGATGCGTGCGCAGCCTTCTGCCGTGAAATCGACGGTGTGAGGGAGGGCCCCATCGCTGGCAAGCCAGCTCCCACAGGTTTTCCGGCGAACACAACATTTGTGTACGACTGCATTCCCTGTGGGAGCTGGCTTGCCAGCGATGGCGGCCTCACAGACAACACAGAAATATCCATAAGAACCGCCTGAGGAGATCCCCATGAACGCAGCCGTAGACGTTCTGCAATCGACCCATCAGCACATCAACCGCGACCGCTTGTGGGCGTCGCTCATGGAGCTGGCCAAACTCGGCGCCACGGTCAAGGGCGGCGTCTGTCGCCTGGCCCTGACCGACCTCGACCGCCAGGCCCGCGACCTGTTCGTGCAGTGGTGCGAGGACGCCGGTTGCAGCGTCACAGTCGATGCAGTCGGCAACATTTTCGCCCGCCGCGCCGGGCGCAATCCGGACTTGCCGCCAGTGATGACCGGCAGCCACATCGACACCCAGCCCACCGGCGGCAAGTTCGACGGCTGCTTCGGTGTGCTCGCAGGCGTCGAAGTGCTGCGCACCCTCAACGACCTCAGTGTGGAAACCGAAGCGCCGCTGGAAGTGGTGGTCTGGACCAACGAAGAAGGCTCGCGCTTCGCCCCGTGCATGATGGGTTCGGGCGTGTTCGCCGAGAAATTCACCCTCGAAGAAACCCTGGCCAAGGTCGACGCCGACGGCGTGACGGTCGGCGAAGCGCTGAACGCGATTGGCTACGCTGGGCCACGCAAGGTCAGCGGACACAAGGTCGGCGCCTATTTCGAAGCGCACATCGAACAAGGCCCGATCCTCGAAGACGAACACAAAACCATCGGCGTGGTGCTCGGCGCACTTGGCCAGAAGTGGTTCGACCTGAAACTGCGCGGCGTCGAAGCCCACGCCGGCCCAACCCCGATGCACCTGCGCAAAGACGCACTGGTCGGCGCCTCGGTGATCGTCGGCGCCGTCAACCGCGCCGCCCTCGGCCATCAACCCCATGCCTGCGGCACGGTCGGCTGCCTGCAAGCCTATCCCGGCTCACGCAACGTCATCCCCGGCGAAGTGCGCATGACCCTCGACTTCCGCCATCTGGAACCGGCACGCCTCGACTCGATGATCGCTGAGGTCAAGCAAGTCATCGAAACCACCTGCGAAGAACACGGCCTCACCTACGAACTGACCCCAACCGCCGACTTCCCGCCGCTGTACTTCGAAAAGGGCTGCGTCGACGCCGTGCGCAACGCTGCCAAAGGCCTCGGCCTGTCGAACATGGACATCGTCAGCGGCGCCGGCCACGACGCCATCTTCCTCGCCGAACTCGGCCCGGCCGGCATGATTTTCGTGCCGTGCGAAGGCGGCATCAGCCACAACGAAATCGAAAACGCCGCACCGGATGACCTGGCGGCGGGGTGTGCGGTGTTGTTGCGGGCGATGTTGGCGGCTTCGGCGGCGGTGGCCGGACAGCGAGCAGCCTGAACAACCAAAACTACAGCCTCATTGCCCTCTGTAGGAGCTGTCGAGTGCAACGAGGCTGCGATCTTTTGATCTTTGTCATCCAGATGTCATAACCCCATGCGAACGTCCCGCGCATGAAAATAATCACCTCCGGCGCCGCCTACCTCGACATCGACGCCTACGCCTGCTGCATCGCCTACGCCGAACTGCTGAACCTGCAAGGCATTCCAGCCGTTGCTGTCAGCAGCGCGCAACCGAATGCCAGCGTCTCGAAAACCGTGCTGAGCTGGGGCGGCGCATTCAGCGCTTATACCCCTGGCTCGGACGATGAGTTCGTGCTGATGGATGTCTCCGACTATCACCATTTCGACCCGCTGGTGCTGCTCGATCAAGTCGTCGAAGTCATCGATCATCACCCAGGCTACGAAGAATACTGGACGGAAAAACTCGGCACTGCCGCCGATATCCGTCCGATAGGCGCGGCTGCGACTCAAGTGTTTGAGCGTTGGGTGGCCGCTGATTTGCTAGCGATGATCAGCGAATCCAGTGCCGCGTTACTGGCCACGGCCATTCTCGACAACACCCTGAACTTCACGGGGCAGATGACAACGCCGGCAGATATCCACGCATATGAAATGCTCGCGCGTCTCGCGAACCTGAGCGCAGATTGGCCCGCACGGTATTTTCAAGAATGCCAAGCCGCTATCGAAGCGGAATTGCGCATTGCGTTGTTGGCAGATTTGAAACGAATGAAACCCGAAACTCGACTGCCCGAAGTCTTCGCGCAAATGACCGTGTGGGATGCCGAAGGATTGATCGCAAGGCACCGCTCAGAGATTAGTCATGCGATGGCGGAGCAGGGCGAAGATTGGTTGCTGAATGTCATCAGCATCCAGGATCGGAAGAGCTGTTTTCTCGCCGATTCCGCGTTCAGCCAAGAAAAACTGAGCCGCTTGCTGGCAATGAATTGGCGCTCTGAAGCGGCCGTTGGAGCGCCAGCCACACTGCGTAAAGAGTTATTGAAACTCGGCCTGTCAGCCCTTGCTTAGGCTCATAGGGGTAAGCCTGCTCGCGAAAGCATGTATTCATTCAACAACGATGTCGACTAAGCCACCGGTTTCTTCAGCCTCCTCAAGCCTATCGGTATGCGCTTGTCGTCGGAGTGACACTGTTCAGCTCCTTCAATAACACCCCAGTCTCCATTGGGGATGCCACTGCATTCACAAAAACCAGTTTCAAAATCCATCCGTGTCGGTGAGTATGCCAACTATTTGTGCGTGTATTTACAAGTAGAACCGCCGAATTCATTACGGAGAAAGGTTATGACCATCAAGATCGAGGGAGTGATCGCCAATAAGATTGGCTTTGCTTCTCACCAGAATGCGGTGCCGGTCGTTCGAGAGCTCGCGGTACACAATGATGGTGATGTGGATTACAACGATCTTGAGCTGGAACTTGTAGCGGACCCTCCCTTTCTTGAGGGCAAGACTTGGCGGCTGGACCGATTAGGCAAAGATTCGACACTGCATATTTCCGAGCGAAATTTGACCCTGAATGCTGGTTATCTTGCAGATCTGGCGGAAAGTCTCACTGCAACATTGACTTTGCGTCTTCGATGCAAAGATCAAACTCTTTACAGCCAGTCATTTCCGATTGAGCTTTTGGCAAAAAATGAATGGGGTGGGATCAACTCCATGCCGGAGCTGCTGCCAGCGTTCGTTATGCCCAACGATCCGGCGGTAGATCGAATACTTAAATCGGCTTCTGATGTTTTACGTCGAGCCGGGAAGCCAGACGGCATCAATGGATATGAAAGCAAGTCGAGGACCAGAACGTGGGAGCTGGCGTCTGCTATCTGGTCAGCAATCTGTGGACTGAGACTAAGCTACGCGTTACCTCCAGCGAGCTTCGAAATTCAAGGACAAAAAGTTCGGACGCCCGGTCTTATTCTGGAAGGTGGTATCGCGACATGCCTCGATACTGCACTGCTTTTTGCTGCAGCGCTGGAACAGGCGGGTCTCAACGCGCTCGTCGTTATGACTAAAGGGCACGCATTTGTCGGAGTCTGGCTTCAGCCGCAAGAGTTTTCTCAGCTTATTACGGAGGACGCTGGTGCGGTAAGAAAACGCATTGATCTCAAGGAGGCGCTCGTATTTGAAACGACTCTGGCAACGCATGTTCCTGTGCCGGGTTTTAGTCAGGCGATAAGCGCAGCCGAACGGCAGATTAATGATGAAGACTTCATCATGGCCATTGATATGCATCGTGCACGGATGCAGCGTATCCGGCCATTGGCGACTTCTATCTCCATGCCTAAGTCGGACACCGGTGAAGCATCAAGCGAAGTCCTGGACGCATTAGAAGCGGCTCCTCCGTTGCCGGTTTTTGACGTCGAAGTGCTGGCCGACGCGGATTCTCCCGCTGGAAAGCTGACTTTGTGGCAACGGAAACTCCTGGATCTGACAACCAGAAATCGCCTCCTGCATCTGCCGGACAGCGCGAAAGGCGTTCGATTGATCTGTCCGGAGCCTGCTGCGCTTGAGGATCAGTTGGCAAGTGGCAAGCGCATTCGAATAGTGTCAGTGCCTGACCTGGAAGCGGGAGGTAGAGATGCGGCCCTCTACGAACAACAAAACCGCGAAAGTCTGCGAGACGAATACGCACGGAGCGCCCTATCTAGGGGGGAAGTACTAGCCACACTCGAAAAAAGCAAACTCGAAGTTGCTCTCATCGATCTCTATCGCAAAGCCAGAAGCGATCTAGATGAAGGCGGGGCGAATACCCTGTTTCTCGCCTTGGGTTTCCTGAAATGGAAAAAGTCGGCAGATGACCCGAAAACCTATTCCGCCCCCTTGATTCTGCTACCCGTCAAACTTGATCGAAAAAGTGCTCTATCGGGTGTGACGATGACCTTGCTCGAGGATGAGCCGCGCTTCAACTTGACGCTTCTTGAGTTATTACGACACGATTTCGAGTTGGTGATTCCAGGTCTAGAAGGGGAGCTTCCTGCCGATGACAACGGGATTGATGTAATCGGAATTTGGAACATCGTCAGGCGGGCTGTCAGGGATGTGCCAGGATTTGAAGTCACTACGGATCTAGTGCTGGGGACGTTCTCTTTCGCAAAATATCTGATGTGGCAGGACTTGGCTGCTCGCTCAGCGCAGCTGTTGAAAAGCCCCATGGTCAAGCACCTGCTGGAAAGAAACGTTGGCGGTGATGGTTACGCTGTTTCGGGTGATTTTCCGAAGCCCGCCGAGCTAGATAGAAAGGTCAGTCCGTCTGATCTATTTACACCGCTACCTGCTGACTCTTCCCAGTTAGCGGCAGTCGTCGCGTCGGCCAGTGGTTGTGATTTTGTACTTGATGGTCCTCCAGGAACTGGTAAGTCGCAAACTATCGCCAACATGATTGCTCACAACCTTGCCCTTGGACGTAGGGTTTTATTTGTTGCCGAGAAAATGGCTGCCTTAGACGTGGTTTACCGGCGACTTGAAGAAAAGGGCTTGGGCGAGTTTTGCCTGGAGCTACATTCCAGCAAAACGTCGAAGGTGGAAGTGCTCAAGCAACTCGAACGAGCGTGGGACGTCCGGGATGCGTTGACTGCGCAAGAATGGACATCAGAAGCGAACAAGTTGCACCTGCTGCGAAACCGGTTGAATGACGTTGTTGAAATACTGCACCGTCGTTCCCCTAACGGTTTGTCCGTGCATCAGGCTATAGGACGCGTAGTTCGAGATGGCAACCCATCATTACCACGTTTGATGTGGGCAGAAGGCACAGTTCACGACACTCAGACCTATGCGCTGTTGCGCGACGTTGCCAGACGTCTTGATCTGAATAGTCAGGCAGCGCGAGAGCTTTCTGCCGACTTTTCGCTTTTGTCTCCCACTGATTGGTCAAACGGATGGCAGGAGGCAATTGTCGCCGCGGCTGGCGAGCTTCCCGGTGTGATTGAGCGACTGAAAGTTGCTAGTACCAGTCTCCTGAAAGCTACGGACCTTCCTCTCGCGGTCGAGAGCGGCGAAGACATAGAACAATTTACTCAGTTCGTCGCCTTATTGGTCGACGCCCATGGAGTTGATCTAGGGTTCGTTTTTACTCTGAATGCCAGCGCGAAGATCAATTCAGCCAAGCGAGCAATTCAGCTAATCGCCGGTTATCGAGAAATCGAACAAACGCTATCTCAGCGATATGCGCCAGAGGCTTGTCGAACGATCAATCTTGATCAGATGAAAGCCGACTGGGAGATCGCCAAATCCAAATTTTGGTTTCTTGCGACGTTGGGCAAGAAAAAAGTGGGAAAAAATCTGGCCGTGGCAGGGGGGGCAACTGGACAGCCAGATGTTGAGGCGGATTTGGTCAAACTCTCTAGCATGCGTGAGTTGCTCGATTCTCTTGAAAGCTTGGTGGTGGACGTCGGTTCCGTGCCGGGCTGGAGCGGGGTGTCCAGCGATGTTTCAGCTATGGCAGCAGCTTGTGAGTTGGGCGAGCGTTTGAGGACGGTGGTTAGCTCAAGGGCAGGCTCTCCTGAAGATTTAATTTCATTACGTGGAGCGACTGAAAATCTGGTCGTTAAGGCCAATGAACTGCTTGGCGGCGGCGGTTTCATTACATCGGCACTGCATCACTTGAAGGAGGCGTTAGCTGACTTCAATTGCGCGAGCAAAAAATTCAATGATCTGAGTAACCTTCCACTTGAATCGAAGTTGACGATCGAGTCGTTGCTCGTAGCTTCTAACTCAGTCGTTCGGCAGGAATCCAAACTTAAGGCTTGGTGCGATTGGTGCAGGGTCAGGGAAGAAGCAATCGCTTGCGGACTTAAACCGTTAAGTGATGCGTTGGCGGCAAAATCACTCCCCGCAGGCGGTGCCGGTGATGCTTTCGAGACTTCCTATGCTCGTTGGTTTGCGACGCAGATTATCGACGCCGAACCGCTATTGCGAAATTTTGTACCAGCAGAACATGCAAGCGATATCGAAGCGTTTATCCGCATTGATGAGGATATGTCCAAGCTCACGGTGCGCTACATACGCGCAAAACTGTGTGGATTGATTCCGTCGAAAAACGAAATCGGTAAGCAAGGCGGCTTTGGTATTTTGAAGCATGAGCTACAAAAATCTCGACGCCACAAACCAGTGCGACAGCTGGCGGTTGAGATGGGTGATGCCATGTCCAAGCTCGCTCCCTGCATGCTGATGAGTCCACTTTCAATTGCGCAGTATCTTCCGACGGATCTTGAGCTGTTTGACTTGGTCATCTTCGACGAGGCTTCTCAAATAGCACCATGGGATGCCATAGGGTCGATCGCAAGAGGCAAACAAGTAGTGATTGCGGGCGACCCGCGTCAGATGCCGCCAACCAATTTTTTCAATCGTGCTGCGTCCGCCGCTGAGGATGATACGGCAGAGGATATGGAGAGCATTCTCGACGAATGTTTAGGTGCAGGCATCCCAAGCCATAGCCTAAGTTGGCATTACCGCAGCCGCCACGAAAGCTTGATCGCATTTTCCAATCATCGTTACTATGACAGTAATTTGATTACTTTCCCTGCGGCTGAAACACGTGCTAGCGCTGTGGAATGGCGTCGTGTTGATGGCGTTTACGCCAAGGGTAAGGGCAGACATAACCAAGCCGAGGCTGAAGCGATCGTCAATGAAACGGTGAAGCGTTTGATGGACCCGGCCTTTGTGGCTGCGGGGCACACTATCGGGATCATTACGCTCAACACTGATCAGCAAAGATTGATCAATGACCTCCTGGACAGGGCCCGGCAGCAGTTTCCCCAGATCGAGCCATTTTTTCAGCATGATATTGCCGAACCTGTCGTAGTGAAGAATCTGGAAACCGTACAAGGTGATGAACGTGATTTGATCATGCTTGGTATCGGATACGGTCCTACCGAACCGGGTGCGCAAGTCATGTCGATGAACTTCGGCCCTTTGAACAAGGAAGGTGGCTGGCGTCGTTTGAATGTCGCTATAACGCGTGCACGCAGGGAGATGTTGGTCTTCTCATCTTTTGATTCGTCGATGGTGGATCTGAACCGAACAAATGCTAGAGCCGTACGCGATCTGAAACACTTTATCGAGTTTGCTCAGCGCGGGCCAAGGGCGCTTGCTGAAGCGGTGCAAGGATCAGTAGGGGGTTATGACTCGCCATTTGAGGAGGCCGTGGCACAAGGCTTAAGACGCAAAGGTTGGCAAGTCGTCCCGCAGATTGGCGTATCACGCTTCCGTATCGACTTGGGTGTCGTGCATCCAGATCGGCCGGGAGACTATCTCGTTGGCGTCGAATGTGATGGTGCTACCTATCACAGTGCGGCCACTGCAAGAGACCGTGACAAAGTGCGCAGTGGAATTCTAAAGGGGTTGGGGTGGAACTTGGTTCGGCTCTGGTCCACCGAGTGGTGGATTGATAAGTCGAGCGCGCTTGATCGCTTGCACGCGTCGTTGGAAGCGTTGCTGGAAGATTCTCGTTCCATCGCTGCTGCCCGTGTGGAGTCTGAGAAAAGTACACTTGCACCTCATTTGTCTCTAGTACATAACGTGCCATTCGCAGTAGTCACAGATCATTCAGAGGATACCGATCTGTCGATGACGGATACGCCCATTGAGCCAATTACCGAACTCAAGATCGCAAAGTCGTTCGTGGGTTGGGTGACTCCCGCAATCAAGGGCGAGTACCGGGTTACGGACTTCACCAATGTGGGCGACAGGATTAATGCAGAAGCCTTCTATTCTCCTGAGTACGACGCGGTTCTCGCAGACTTGATCGCGCATGTATTGGTGCAGGAAGCACCAATCCTCGATTCGCTGCTCGTTCAACGCGTTGCTCGGGCCCATGGATTTCAGCGCACCGGCCGCCTTATCCGAGAGCGAGTTCTAGACTTGACGGAGCAGAAACATCATCTGCGAAACGATCCGGTTTATGGACAATTTGTCTGGCATTCAGCAAATGACGTTGCTGCATGGAACAGCTACCGTGTCCCAGCAACTGTTGATGATGGGCGATCGGTGGAGGAGATTGCCGCTGAGGAGTTGCTAACGGTAGCAGCTTTGATTTCCGCAGGTGACATGCCTTTGGAAATTGCCAAAACTCTCGGTGTAAAGCGTTTGACCAGTGCTGCACGGGAGCGAATAGAGAACGTTATTAAGACTATGTCTGACTTCTAGCCTCTACCAACACATTGAAAGGGAGAGTGTGACATTGGCCTGCTCTCCCTTTTTTTACCCCAATGGTTACGCTCAGCAGCATGGAATTTACAACGATGTAAAGATGCTCTGCTCACATCAGGCGCTTCTTGAGCAAGCACGCGAAAGACTCTCGCTGGTCACGCCAGAATTCAGTCCGCCGTTAACATCCGGGCAAGTCAATCAGTCAGGCTTGACGGTTTTCTTCACCACACTTTGACGTCGTTCTTTACCCTCCGGATTACCCAAATCCACCAACCTCCGTTCCACCAACACAACCTCAAGCGCCTGCCGCTCGACAGGCGCCATCTGATCTTCGCGTTTTTTCAATTCCAGCAGGATAGGCGTGGACCAGGTGCGGTAGGTCCGTTCGATGTTGCTGCGGTGTGTCATCAGTCTCTCCTTGATCAAGAGCCCGATGTAGCTGGCAGGGGCTCAATCCGATGAGGCACTAACTCTAGTCGAGAAAGCCGTGGTGCGCGAATGACCACGCGCCACGGTTTTTGCGGGGGCTTGGGTCAGTCGTCAACGTTCATGAGTTGCTGCACGCCTTCCCATGCTTCGGCGCGCATGCGTTCGATGTCCAGCCCCGGAATCACGCCGTTATCCACCACGATGCGCCCGCCGACCAGGCTGTATTTCACCGTGATCGGCTCACCCGCGACCACTGGCGCGACCGCGCTGTCGTGGAAGCCATAGAAGCGTGGATGATCGAGGCTGTAGACCACCAGATCTGCCGCTTGCCCGACCTCAAGTGTGCCAACAGCGCCCAGCCCCAGCACCTGCGCACCACCCGCCGTGCCCCAGTGAATCACGTCTTCAGCCGTGGTGGCGCCGGCGCCTTGTTCGGCGCGATGAATCAGCCATGCGGTGTTGGCTTCGCCGACCATGCTCCCGGATTCGTTGGAAGCCACGCCGTCGACGCCAAGGGAAATCGGCACACCCGCTTCGTACATCTGCGGGATTGGCGCCACGCCGCTGCCCAGTCGGGCGTTGCTCACCGGGCAGTGCGAGACGCCGGTGCCGGTCTGGGCGAGCATGCGGATCTCGCCCGGTTGCAGGTGCACTGCGTGGGCAAACCACACGTCGGGGCCGAGCCATTCGTGTTCGGCGACGAATTCCACTGGCAGGCAGTTGTACTTTTCGCGGCAGAAATTCACGTAGTTTTGAGTTTCCGACAAATGCGTGTGCAGGCGCAGGCCCATCCCTCTAGCGGTGTGCGCCAATTCGCGCAGCAGCGTTGGTGGCAGGGAGAAGGTTGGCGTGGTCGGCGCTACCACCACGCGGCGCATCGCATCCGGTGTGTCCTGGTGATAGCGCGATTTCAGCCGTTCAATATCGCCGACCATCTGCTCAAGACTTTCCGGTTGCAGCGCGGTTTTCGAGAAGCCCGGATGCGCGCTCGCCGACTCCAGCGCGCCGCCGCGGCACAGCACGAAACGCAAGCCAAATTCGTCCGCCGTATCGAACAGTAAATCCCCGGTCTCGGTGGTGCCACTGGCGTGATAGAGGTAGTGGTGATCGGCGCAAGTGGTGACGCCGGACAGCAGCAACTCGACCATTCCCAGCCGCGCGGCGATCTGCGCCAGTTGCGGGGTGAAGCGGTTCAAACGCGGGTAGGGCACGCTGGCCAGCCAGCCTTGCAGATCCTGATTCAAGCCTTCAGGCACGGCTTTGAGCAGGTTCTGAAACAGGTGATGGTGGGTGTTGATCCAGCCCGGATACACCAGCGAATTGCGCGCATCGATCACCCGCTCACCGGGCTGCGCTTCAAGGTTGGCGGCCATTTCCGCGATGCGCCCGTTGACGATGCGGATGTCCACCGCACCGGCGCGGGCGCGCGGGCCACGCAGGCCGGTCATCACCGCCACGGGGTTTTTGATCAGGATGTTTTGAAGTTGAGTCATGGGCAGCTCCAGTCAGAGGATGTGCGAAGCGGATTTGCTGGGCGTGCTCTCTGGCACGTTTACGCCGTTCAGTGCGGCGTTGAGTAGCACCGACACCAGGCAGGCGATCACTACGCTGCTGTGCAGGAACGGCTGCGACCACTCGGGCAATTGTTTGAACAGGGCCGGCGCGAGCACCGGCACCAGCGCGGCGGCGAGGGTGAAACCGACGATCAACACGTTGTAGCGATTACGCTCGTAATCGACCTTGGCCAGGGTCTGAATCCCCGCCGCCGCGACTACGCCGAACATGGCTATGCCGGCACCGCCCAGCGCTGCGGTGGGCATCGAGGCGATGATCGCCCCGGCTTTCGGCACCAGCGCAATCGAGCACATCAGCAAGCCGCTGACCGCCACCACCCAGCGGCTGCGCACGCCGGTCAGGATCACCAGGCCGACGTTCTCCATGAACGCAATGAACGGGAACGCGGCGAACATCCCGGCGATAGTGCTGGCCAGACCGTTGGCGCGCAGGCCGTTGATCACTTGTTTGTCTTCGACGGGTTTCTCAACGATGTCGCCAATGGCGACGAACAGCCCCATCGACTCGACCATCTGCACGATCATCACCACCACCATGGTCGCAATCGGGATCAGGCTGAAGGTCGGCAGACCGAAGTAGAACGGGTAGGGCACGGTCAGCCACGGTGCATCCTCGACGCTGTGAAAACTGCCCATGCCCAGACCGTAAGCCAGCCCCGCGCCGATCAGCATCCCCACCAGCACCGCCATGTTGCGCAGCAGCGGGCTGCCGTAGCGGTTGACCAACAGGATCGTCAGCAGCACCACAACCGCCACGCCAAGAAACGCCGGAGCACCGAAGTTGCTCGCATTGCGCCCGCCGCCGACCCATTCGTAGGCAATCGGGAACAGCTGCAAGCCGATCACGGTGACGATGCAACCGGTCACCACTGGCGGAAAGAAGCGCCGCAATCGGCCCACGAACGGCGCTATCAGCATGGTGAAGATCCCGGCGCCAATCACCGCTCCGCAGACCCCCGCAAAGCCGACTTCCGGGTTGCTGCCGATGGCGATTACCGGGCCGACACTGCTGAACGCCACGCCTTGCAGAATCGGCAGGCGCACGCCGAATTTCCAGAAGCCGACGGTTTGCAGCAGGGTGGCGATGCCGGAGCAGAACAGCGTGGTGCTGATCAGCACCACCGTGTCGGCGTGGGACATTTTCAAGGCGCTGGCGACAATCAACGGCACGGCGATGGCGCCGATGTACGAAACGGCCATGTGTTGCAGGCCGAGGGTGAGCATCTGGCGCACCGGTAAAACGCGGTCGACCGGGTGCACGGTTGAAGCGGTGCTTGATGGGGTTGTGGCTGACGACATGGGGAAACACCTCTAGCTGTTGTTATTCGGTACAGAGGGGTATTCGTCTGATGCCGCTTAGCTCAAGAGCACAATGGAACCCTGTGGGAGCTGGCTTGCCAGCGATGGCGATTTTGCAGTCACCATCTTTATCAACTGACAGTCCGCTATCGCTGGCAAGCCAGCTCCCACAGGTTTTCAGTGTCTGATCGACGTGCATCAGTCATTCGTGCCCGGAACCGCCATCCACCGGCTCCGATGCCGTTTTTCAGCCTGCCAGGCAGGCGGCGAAGCCTTGATTCAGCGCCGCACGATCCAGGTCGCGGCCGATGAATACGATCTTGCTCGAGCGCGGCTCCGTGCCCCACAAGGTCGAGGCGCGGAACTCGACCAGGCTGTGCACGCCTTGCAGCACGTAGCGCTGGTCTTCGTTTGCCACCGCCAGCACGCCTTTCATCCGGTACAGGTTGTCGGCCTGTACGTTGCGCAATTCGCTGATCCAGCGGTGGAACGCCATCAGATCGACTGCGCCATCCACGGCGATGCCGACCGAGGTCACGCTCGGGTCATGGGTATGGTCCGGTTCGTCATGTTCGTGGTGATGTTCATCGGCGTGATGGTCGTGTTCGGCGCCGATTTCCATCAGTTTCTGGGTGGACTCAAAGGCGCCGATGCCGAGGATTTTCGACAGATCGATTTGCGCGTGGGTCGAGGTCACCAGATCTGCAGTGGCATTCAATCCACGAATCTTGCTGCTTAGTGCCTCGACTTCTTCGGCACTGACCAGATCGATCTTGTTGATCACGATGCGGTCGGCGCAGACGATCTGATCCACCGCCTGATTGTCGACGCCATCCAGCTGCAAATCTTCCAGATGCCGGGCGACGTGTTTGGCATCGACCATGGTCACGATGGCGTCGAGTTCGACTTCATCGGCGATCGGATCGTTGATGAAAAAGCTCTGCGCCACCGGGTACGGATCGGCGAGGCCGCTGGTTTCGATCAGGATGTGATCGAGCCGCACCGGACGCGCCACCAGCTCGCGGACAATGCGCACCAGATCCTCGCGAACTTCGGCGGTGCAGCACACGCAGCCGTTGACCATTTCGTAGATTTCTTCGGTTTCCGAGCTGAGTACCAGATCGCCGTCGATGCCGACCTCGCCAAACTCGTTTTCGATCACGGCAATCTTGCGCCCGTGGTTTTCCTTGAGGATGTAGTTGAGCAGGGTGGTTTTGCCGGCACCGAGAAACCCGGTGAGGATAGTCACGGGGATTTTGGTGTTCGGGGTCGGGGCGTTGAAGGGTGTGTTCATGTGAGGCTCCTTTGATTGACCTTTGTGGCGAGGGGATTTATCCCCGTTGGGTCGCGAAGCGGCCCCAAACCTGCAATCGCGATGAATCAGGCACACCGCGCAAGATGGCTTCACGACTGCTGCGCAGCCGAACGGGGATAAATCCCCTCGCCACAGGGATTTATGTCAGCCGGTGGATCTGCTTGAGGTTCTCGCCAGCGCAGCGCAGTGCCGGCATCGAGGCCGAACAGGTCGAGCACGCGGCCGAGGCTGTGGTCGACCATTTGTGCGAGGTTATCGGGGCGTGCGTAGAACGCCGGAACCGGTGGGGCGATGATTCCGCCCATCTCGGTGACGGCGGTCATGTTGCGCAGGTGCGCCAGGGTCAGCGGCGTTTCGCGCGCCATCAGCACCAGCGTGCGGCGCTCCTTGAGCGTGACGTCGGCAGCGCGGCCGATCAGCCCGGATGAAGTGCCGGTGGCGATCTCCGCCAAGGTGCGCATGGAACAGGGCGCGACGACCATCCCGAGGCAACGAAACGAGCCGCTGGCAATCCCGGCGGCGACGTCATCGGCGCGGTGGTAATGACTGGCCAGCGCCGTGACGTCGGCGAGTTTGTAATCGGTTTCGTGGGCCATGGTCAGCAGCGCGGCGCGGCTGATGATCAGGTGGCTCTCTATATTCAGCTCGGCCAGCAATTCCAGCAGACGCACGCCGTAAATGAACCCGGACGCGCCGCTGATCCCGACCACCATCCGTTGGCGGTTCACGCTGGATAATCCTTGAGCAAAACACGCGCACGTTCGAGCACGTCCTGATCAAGTTGCGCCTTGATCCCGTCAAACCCAGAGCCGCGCGTGGCATCCAGGCCCATGCGCGACGTGGTGCCGTTGACCGAGGATGACGGGTCTAGCGGGCTGCCGGGCAAGCCGTCGATTACGAAAATGTCCAGGTGCGGCTGGAAGTGCGTGGCCAGTGCCCACAGCACCTGGCTGTCGTCAGTGATATCGATATCGCTGTCCACTGCGATCACGCTTTTCAGATACGGATCCCAGCCGAGCAGCGCCAGCATGATCTGTCGCGCTTCGCCGTCACGGCTTTGATCCAGTGCAACGTAGCAATGAAAATGCGTGCCGGAATTCGGGTAATGCACGGCGGTGACGGCGGGGAAACGTGCCTTGAGCTTTTCGCTCATTTCCGCTTCACGCGGCAGCCGGGCGAGGGTCAGATGTTCGGCGTAACACCCGCCGACCACGTCCACCAGCCACGCGTCTTTGCGCCGTAACATCGTGTCGACGCGCAGCACGTTGTTGGTCGAGCGATCCGAGGAGTAACCGCTGAACTCGCCGAACGGGCCTTCTTCTGCATAGGCTGCCGGGTCGATTGCGCCCTCAAGCACGAACTCGGCGTAAGCCGGAACGCCGATGCCGTAGCGCGGGGTCTTGACCAGTTCCAGCGGGGCGCCAAACAAGCCACCGGCCACCGCGCGTTCATCACTGCCGAACGGCAAACGCGCCGCCGCCGCGAGCATGAAGACTGGATGCGCGCCGACCACCATCGCCACGCGCAGCTCTTCGCCGCGTTCGCGGGCAGTCTGCAACATCCGCCACAAGTGTCCGCGCGAGTGCAGGCTGGTGGCGAGGGCTTGGCGGGCGTGGCGCATCGAGCGGTGATAGCTCATGTTGGCGATGCCGGTCTGCGGGTCCTCCGCGATGATGATCGCGTTGGTGATGTACGGTCCGCGATCACTGTCGAAATGCTTGAGCATCGGCAGCAGCGCCAGATCGAGTGCTTCGCCTTCGAACACTTCATCCAGCACCGGGCCGGTTGCTACATAACGCGGCGGGATCGGATGGTTGGCGCGGGTCTGGAAGGTTTCGTGCAACTGCGCCGCAGGCACGCCGAACAACCGGGCGATGCGGGTACGGGAGGCGAACAGGTTGGTCGCCACCGGCACGCCGAGGTTGCCGACTTGCTCGCAGATTAGCAGCGGATCGCGGCCCTGAGCGGCGAGGGCATCGACCAGGGCGGTGACGTCCTGATCGGCGGAAAGTGGTTGGGTGATGGTCAGCACATCGTCCGGGTATTCGCGGCGATAAGCGTCGATGAAAACGTGGAAATCCTGGGTATCGCCAAGCGTCGAAACGGTCATGGTTTCACCTCAAAAATCAGGTTTGAGGAAATCTCTGTGGTGAGGGGGTAACTCCCCTCGCCACAGGGGTACAGCTTTGATTCAGAGGTAAGTGGTGGTCAGACGGATGTCTGCCTCGATCAGGTCTTTGGGCGGCGGGGTCGGTTCGATCCCGCAGAGCCTGGCGATGTTGTTGCCCAGGTAATCTTCGAGATGATCCTCATCGATTCCCAAGCCCTGCGGTGCCGGCGAGCACAACACTTCAAGCTCACGCAGCCACATGCCCGGTTCGTTCGGCGGCGAGTCGGTGCCGAACACGATCTTGTTGCGCGGCAGTTCCTTGGCGAATTCGACGATCCGCGACTGGAAGCACCAGCCGGATTCGCAGTACACGTTCGGCGTGTCCATGGCCATCCAGAACGCTTCGAACGAGTAGTTGCCGCCGGTCTGGATTCCGAAGTGGCCGATGATGAAATTGACCATCGGGAACTCGCGGATGATCGGATAGAACATGGTCGGAATGGTGTACGGGCCGTCGCCGGTGTGAATCAGCACCACGATGTTGTACTTGGCGCAGACCTTCATCGCCGGGCGCAGCCAGTCCAGCGCGCGATCCGGGCGATAGCCGTGCATGTTGGCGTGCAGCTTGAGCATCTTGAAGCCGTATTCCTTGATGTGGAATTCCAGCTCCGCCGCGCCGTTTTCCGGTCCCCAGCGCGGGTTGAAGTTGAAGTTGCCGATGAAGCGGTCCGGGTACTTCATGCACAGTTCGGCGATGTACGACATGTAATCGCGCACGCCCTCACGGCCACGGCGATTGCCGTCGCGATAACCGGTGTTGCCCGGTGGCGGCTGGATGAAGCCCATGTCGATGCGGCGCGGTTTGCCGTTGATCATGTAAGGGCCGTCCATCAGCTTGAGCATGCGCTCGCCAGTGAACGGTTCGCCGGTGTGGCGCCAGGCCTCGTCGACCAGATTGGTGGGGTGCAGATGGGTGTCGATGATCATCGGTTCAGCTCCTGGCCAATTGAGTGGTGACGGGGCGCTTGAGCTGCGCCTCTGCTTCGGAAACGGAACGCGGTGGCGGGGTTGGCTCAAGGCCGATCATCCGCGCGGTGTTGTTGCCCAGGTAATCCTCGAGCGTGTTCTCGTCGAGGTTCAGGCCCTGCGGCGGCTCATGGCAGAGCACTTCGAGCAAACGCAGCCACATGCCCGGTTCGTTCGGCGGAGTGTCGGTGCCGAACAGGATCTTGTGCGTCGGCAGCACCTTGGCGAACTCGACAATCCGCGATTGCAGGCACCAGCCGGATTCGCAGTAGACGTTGGGCAACTCCATCGCCCATTGCATCGGTTCGAACACGTAGACGCCGCCGGTCTGCACGCCGAAGTGCGCCATGATGAAATCGACGTTGGGGAATTCCTTGATCATCGGCACCCATTCCGACGGGATGCTGTACGGCCCATCGCCCGTGTGCAGCTTGACCGGAATGCCCAGCTCGGCGCATTTCTCGAAGCACGGACGCACCCAGTCCAGCGCACGGTCAGGTCGATAGGCATGCATGTTGGCCTGCATCTGCACCATCTTGAAACCGTGTTCGGTGACGTAGCGCTCGATCGCCTCGACGCCGTTTTCCACGCCGCAGCGCGGGTTGTAGACGAAGCAGCCGATGAAACGATCCGGGTAGGTCTGGACCATTTTCAGGGTGTAGGCCATGTAGGCGTCGATGGACTCGCGACCGGTCAGATCGCCGTCGGTCCAGGTGTAAATGGTGTTGCCTTGCGGGGGCTGGATGAAGGCTTTGTCGATGCGGCGAGGTTTGCCGTTGACCATGTACGGGCCATCCATCATCTCCAGCAGACGCTCGCCGGTGAACGGGTCACCGTCATGCCTCCAGGCGAGGTCCACCAGATCGGTGGGATAGCAGCTGATATCGATGATCATTGCAGTCGATCTCCTGATAGCGGGGAAGGCAGCCTTGCGGCTGACAGCATCCACGTCCCGGGTCATCGGCCATTTCTATGCGCAACTGGATTGCACATTCCCTCGCCTGGTCGCATCCGGCCCGGGTGGGTGGTTGCTTGGGGGCGAGTATTGGGAGGAGGGGTTGGGTTCGTACAATATTAATTGGGAGGGGTGGTGATACTTCAGGGATATCGCGAGCCGCCTTCACCAGCGGCTCTTGATGCTTGAATCAAAACTCCAATGAAGCGCCGTCTTCCGGGATGTCTACGCGACTCTCGATACCCTGCTGTTTGACGTAGGTGCGCAATTGCTTGCGGGTCAGGGACATATGGTTGACTGCGTCCATGTGCACGGCGACGATTTTTGCGTTTTTCGCGACCTGTGAAGCGCGCAGAACGTCCTCCTCACCCATGATGATTGCACCCTCGTAGCCGGTCATTTTTGCTTTCCCGGCATTGAGCACGATGACCTCGGGGTGATATTTCTCGATGGCCTGATCGACCTCTTTACGCCAGATAGTGTCGCCGGCGAGGTAGAGCGTCTTGTAGCCTGGCGCTTGAAAAACGACGCCCATTGCTTCGCCCAGAGGTTTCGCCAGAGCGGGTACGGCATACATTTCGTCGGTGCCATGCTGACCACCGGTCTTGCTGATTTTGACGCCGCCGAATTCAGCTTCATCAGTCAATACGCGGACATCCTTGAAACCCTGGGAGCGAATCAGCTGCGCATCTTCTTCATGCTGAGTGAACAGAGGGATGTCTTTGGGCAGCGCTTTTTGTGCGGCATCATCCCAGTGGTCAAGATGCGTATGCGTGACGATGACTGCGTCGATACCGGAGATCACTTCAGCCGGCGACTCTGTCAGATCAACCAACGGATTGCGCAGGTTGCTTCGGTAAGTATTTTCAAATCCTGGATAGGCTCCCTTTTTGGCGAGCATTGGGTCGATCAGGAATGTCGTGCCGCCGTAGGTGATTTTCACCGTGGCGTTACGAATTTGCTGCAAGTCGACTTTATGCGATGCGTCCGGCGACTTGGGGGCGTTTGATCCCGCAAATGCCGGTGCGGTGGCCACAGCGCAAGCAATGCTGAGCGCAAGAGGGAGTGTTCTGAAGTTCATGTGATTAATCCTGTTGATACATCGAGAACACCATTCTTGCCGAATGCTTTGAAGCCCGACAGTGGCCTGAATGACATATTTCGATATAATCGGGCCAATCGACTAACGTGTCCGTACATTTGAGAGGGGCGATTTATCCCTCTGAGGCTGCCTGATGCAATCCATACGTGTGGCTGTTCTGGCTTTCGACGGCGTAAGTCTGTTCCATCTTTCTGTCCCGGGCGTGGTTCTGGGTACGGCTCAATCCGCGCCCGGTGAACCGCAATACGAGGTCAGCTACTGCGCAGAGTCGCCGGGTACGGTGAGTAGCGACCAAGGCATCGGCCTGGAGGTCGCTCATGGCCTGGAACTGATGGAGGCATCTGATGTAATTGTCATTCCCGCGTGGGGCGATCAGTCGGTCGTTGCATCTGCGCAGCTTGTGAAAGCCTTGCAGCTCGCTAATGCCCAGGGAAAGCTCATCGTCGGCTTGTGTCTGGGAGCATTCGTGCTCGGAGATGCCGGGCTGCTTGATGGCAAGGAAGCGACCACCCACTGGGCCGTCAGAGACGAATTTTCCCGACGCTTCCCTGAGGTTCATTTCAGGCCCGAGGTGCTCTATGTCAGTGATGGCAATATCGTGACTTCTGCGGGAACCGTGGCGGCAATCGATTGTTGCCTGCACTTGATACGCCAGCGGCTCGGTGCAGATGTGGCGAATCGCACCGCAAAGATGCTGGTAACGCCGCCGCACAGGCAGGGAGGTCAGGCTCAATACGTTGAGCGCCCTGTGCCGCAGCTATCCAGCGAGACTCATTTGTCTGATGTACTGGCGTGGGCGCGTACGCACCTGTCCAGTGATCTGTCTCTCGATGTCCTGGCAGACATGGCGAAAATGAGCAGGCGCACGTTTACTCGACGCTTTAAGGAGGCGACGGGCAGTACCGTCTCTAAATGGCTGAATGCCGAGCGAGTCGTCAGAGCACAAGAACTGCTTGAAACGACGGATTTACCCATTGAATGCGTTGCCGGAGAGGCAGGTTTCGGAACGCCCTTATCCTTGAGGCAACAATTCGTCGCTCATCTCGGCACGTCGCCTTCTGAATATCGGCGAACGTTTTTTCGCGAAATGAAGCCGGATGGATCTAAACGGAGCAGCTGAGTCCGAAAGGCCTCAGCAGTAAACCTCATCAACAGTCTTCGGTGACTCCGGTGTAAAGCGCGCGGTCATGGCTGGGGGAGGGCAGGATCTTCAAGCGTACCCAAAACCAACTGCCGCACGGCTTCAACCACAGGCGCCACGCGCTCAGCCTGCCCATGCGGCCAAACCGCATAGAGATTGTAATGCGCGGCAATCTGCGCCTCGTTCAACGCCACCAGCCGCCCACTGCGCAACGCATCTGCTGCCAATAATCCGCGCACCAGTCCTGCGCCGACACCGGCCTCGGCGGCGGCAATCAGGTTGGCCGCATTATCAAAAATCACCCGTGCCGGAGGCTCGTTCGGCGGCATGCCGGCGGCATCCAGCCACGGAATCCACGAGCGCCGCGTATACCCCAAAAGCGGCAGTTCCAAAATCTGCGCCGGACTCAGCGGCACCTGTAATTCATGCCGCGCCAGCAGCTCAGGCGAAGCCACTGCCAACACCCGATCCCCACAGATCTGCACCATCTCGCAGTCATCCCAATCGCCATAGCCATAACGCAATGCCAGGTCCACGCGCTCGAACGTGCTGCGATCACTGCGCGGCATCGACAGCAGCGTCACCTCATAATCCGGCAGGCTATCGAGTAACTGCGGCAGGCGCGGATTGAGCCAGCTCTGCGCCAGTTCACTGTCCACATCCAGCGTCAGACGCTGAGCCACGCTACGGTTTTTCACCGAAGACAAGGCGCGATCAATCTGCGCCAGGCCATCCGACAGCACGCTGGCAAACAGCTGCCCGGCATCGGTCAGGTTGCTGCCGCCGCCTTCACGCACGAACAGCGGCTGGCCGATGAAATCTTCGAGTGCGCGGATCTGCTGGCTGATGGCGCTGTGTGTGAGGTCGAGTTTGCGCGCGGCGCTGGAGAAACTGCCGCTGCGCGCTGCGTGAATAAACGCGCTCATGGACTGCACCGACGGGTATCGCTTGTACATGTTGTTAGTCCTGCTTACACCGGTTGGCAGAAATCGTCGCTGGCCGCGATTTGTCGTGGCTCCCAATAATCGGTCACCAGGCCTGCACAAAGACGGGCCGCTCTTTTGGAGCCTGACAATGATTACATTCACGGTAAACGGCGAACGACGCGAGCTGGTCGAGGCGTCCCCCTCCATGCCCTTGTTATGGGTCTTGCGCGATCAATTGAAACTCACCGGCACCAAGTTCGGCTGCGGCATGGGCCTGTGCGGTGCCTGCACTGTGCACCTGAACGGCGTCGCGGTGCGTTCCTGCCAGTTGCCAGTGGCCGCCGTCGCTGGCCACAACATCACCACTATCGAAGGCTTGTCGCCCACCGAGACCCATCCGCTGCAACTGGCCTGGGTCGCCGAAGATGTGCCGCAATGCGGCTACTGTCAATCCGGGCAGATCATGTCTGCCGCTGCGCTGCTCAACACTGGCGCGGCGGTGACTGACGATTCGATCCGCAACGCCATGTCCGGCAATATCTGCCGTTGCGGCACCTACGGGCGCATCAACAAAGCCATCAAACGCGCGGCGAATGCGCCGAAGGAGGCGTGATGAGCCGCCTGGATGACACGCAATTCGAGCTGCCGCGCCGGGAATTTCTCAAGCAAGCGGTAACGGTCGCTTCAGGTTTGGCGATTGCCCTGTATTTGCCCTCCGGCGCGGCCGCGACTGACCCGAAAGCCCCGGCGCCAGCCACCGAATTCGAGCCGAATGCCTGGGTGCGCGTGCTGCCCGACGGTACGGTGAAACTGGTGGTGCACAAGCACGACTCCGGCACCGGCACTCACACGGCTTTGGCTGCGTGCGTGGCCGAGGAACTCGACGTCAATCCGATGACCGTGCAGGTGATTACCCCGGAAGATCCGTTTTTCGAAACCTACATTCATCCGGTGTGGAAGGTGTTTTCTACCGGTGGCAGCACCAGTGTTTCGCTGGAATACGACCGCTTGCGCATGGCTGGGGCGACGGCGCGGGCGCTGTTGATTTCGGCGGCGGCGAAGCAGTGGAAAGTCAGTGCTGATAGCTGCTCTACCGAAGAGGGTCGGGTGGTACATCTGTCGAGCCAACGCAGCCTCGGCTATGGCGAACTGGTGGGTGTGGCGGCGCATCTGCCGGCTCCGGCCAACGTAACGCTGAAAGATCCTGCGCAATTCAAATACATCGGCAAGCTGCGCCATAAACGTGATGCAGCGGCCAAAGTCTGCGGGCGCTTCAAGTACAGCATCGACGTGCAATTGCCCGAGATGTTGGTGGCGGTGATTCAACGCGCGCCGGTGGTTGGGGCGAAAGTCGTGGCGATGAATTCAGCGGCGGCATTGCAAGTGCCCGGTGTGCGCAAAGTCATCGCAATCCCGGGCAGACCCGACGTACTCGGCGGCAACCTTGAGGGCGTGGCGGTTGTTGCCGATACGTACTGGGCCGCGCAAGAGGGACGCAAAGTGCTGGAAATCAAATGGAGCGATTCCGCGCTGGCCCGGTTCGACAGTGTGGAGTTGCACAACGCCCAGGCTTTGGCGATTGGCGACGCGAAAACGCAAACCATCAAAGCCATGACCCACGGTGACGTCGCCGCACAATGGCCGCGCGCAGCCAAGCTGCTCGAAGCCGATTACAGCATGCCCTACAAGGTGCAAAACCCGCTGGAACCGATCTGCATCACCGCGCAGGTCAAGGACAAGGCGATCACCTATTGGGGCGGCGTGCAGGTGCCGTCCTCGGCACTGGAAGCCGCCCGAGTGATCTGCGGATTCGACAAAGACCAAGTCACCATCCATGAACTGGTGTCCGGCGGCAGTTTCGGCGCGCGGGAAGCCAAATATTGGTTGTTCGAAGTCGCCTATCTGGCGCAGCAGACCGGCGTTCCGGTGAAGTTGCTGAATAGTCGTGAAGACGAAATGCACGCGCTGTTCTATCACCCGGCGACCTTACATCGGGTCAAAGGCGCGCTGGATGCAAGCGGCAAACTCAGCGCACTGCAATTGCACGCGGTGTCGCCAGCTTCGCCGGAACAGTGGGAACCGGGGTATTTCGAGCGCCCGGATCATATGGATTACAGCACTACCGAGGCGATCACCGCGTGGGACTTCGCCTATCGTCCGCCGCACCTGGATCTGAACTGGGTCAAACACGAAAGCGGTGTGCCCAGTGGTTGGTATCGCTCGGTGAGTTTCATTCCCAACGTGTTCGCCGTGGAGAGTTTCATGGACGAACTGGCGCATGCGGTTGGCGCAGATCCTTTGGCATTTCGGTTAGCGAATATGCAGGAGCGTCCAAGGCATGTGGCGGTGCTCAAACAAGCTGCCGAACGCGCCGGTTGGGGCCAACCATTGCCGCCGGACACTGCGCTGGGGATCGCGACCAATCAGGGTTACACCAGTTTTATCGCGGTGGTCGCCCGGGTTGTGAACGTCGACGGTCAAGCCAAAGTCGAGAAGCTCACCTGCGTGGTCGATTGCGGTCTGGCGGTGTCGCCCGGTGGCGTCGAAGAACAGATCTACGGCGGCCTGATGTGGGGCCTCGGTCATGCGTTATTTGATCGGCTCGACATCAAACAGGGCCGGGTGGTGCAGAGCAACTTTCACGACTACCGCGTCCCACGTATGTCCGACATGCCAACCGTGGACATCCTCGTGCTCGACGGCCAATCGGACAAACCCGGCGGTGTCGGCGAGCTGGGCAGTCCGTCGGTGGTGCCAGCCATTGCCAACGCGCTGTTCAGCCTGACCGGCGTGCGGCAGCGCTCGACGCCGCTGAACCTCGGGTGAGCCGCCATGGACCTGCGCTTGCTGCGTTACTTCATGGCGCTGGCCGACGAGTTGCATTTCGGTCGTGCGGCGGAGCGGTTGCACATTTGCCAGCCGCCGCTCAGTCAGCAGATTCGTTTGCTGGAAGAAGAACTTGGTACGCCGCTGTTCGCGCGTAGTCATCATCGGGTTGAGCTGACGGCAGCGGGGCAGATGCTCAAGGAGCAGGCGCCGCTGGTGTTCGAGCAGCTTGAGCGGGCGCTGGACCTGACCCGTCAGACCGGGCGCGGGCAGCTCGGTGAGCTGGAAATCGGCATGATCAGTTCGGTGATGGTCGGCGTGCTGCCCAAAGCCCTGCATCTGTTTCGCGAGCGCTATCCGCAGGTCAATTGGCGTCTGCATGAAATGACCCCGGCGGCGCAGGTCAAGGCGTTGAAGGAAAAGCGCATTGACGCCTGTGTGTTTCGCGTTGGCTATGACGACCCGCAGTTGCGCAATGAACTGCTGATCTATGAGCCGATCCGCGTGGTGATGCCGGCAGATCATCCGTTGGCCGGTCGCGAACATCTGGCGCCCGCCGATCTGGCGCAGGAACCGTTCGTGGCGCTGGAATTGAAGCAGTCGCGGTTCGCCGATTTTCTCTTTCAGTGCTGCATCAAGGCCGGGTTCACACCGCAGATTCGCCAGCAAGTGATCGAGGTGCAGACCTTGCTCAGCCTGGTCAGGGCCGGGTTTGGCGTGGCGCTGTTGCCGGCTTCGATCGAGCAACTCGCCCCGGCGGGGCTGGTGTTTCGCCGCCTGACTCCGGCGCTGCCGGAAGTGCCGCTGTACGCCACTTACCGCGCCGACGATGCATCGCCTGTGCTCAGGTTGTTTCTCGATACCTTGCGCGAATTGGTCGAAACCTCAAATTTGCACTGAACCTTGTGGGAGCTAGGGGATTGGTGGATGTCCGGGAAGAATGCTCGGCACGATCCCAACAGCCTGCGGTCGTAACCTTCACATGCTCGCATCACTTGTGGAGAGCCAATGAGCCAGGACGTACTGACCACCGAAACCAATCGCCGCCAGTTGCAGCAGATCATTGCGAGTCTGTCCGACGGGGTGATTCTGCTGGAACTCGATCAGAGCATTCTCTGGGCCAACGAAGCGGCGTTGACCATGCACGGCATCAGTCGCGTCGGTGAGCTCGGGCACAATGCCAAGGAGTACGCTGAACGCTTCAACCTGCGCTATCGCAACAATCACCCATTGACCGCCGATCAATACCCGCTCAGCCGCGTGGCGGCCGGTGAAACCTTCAGCGACGTGCTGGTCGAAGTCACTCCGGCGCATGATGAAGAACGCACCTGGGTGCATACCGTGCGCAGTCTGGTGTTGACTGATCGCAACGGCGATCCCGAATCGCTGGTGCTGATCATGAGCGACGTCACCGACTGGGCCAACGCCGAGCAGCGCTTCGAGAAGACCTTCAATGCCAACCCGGCCCCGGCGGTAATCTGCCGTCTCAGCGACTTGCGCTACATCAAGGTCAATCCGGGGTTTCTGGAGATGACCGGCTACAGCCGCGATCAGGTGATCGGCGCCTCGACCTATGAGCTGGACATCCTCGAAAAGGCCGAGCGCAAAGAGCTGGCGATCCAGCGCCTGCGCGATGTGGCGACCATTCCGCAGATGCAGGCTGAGCTGCGCACGGCCGACGGAGGCAGCAAGCAGGTAGTCGTCGCCGGTCAGACGCTGGTGCTCAACGATGAAGACTGCATGTTGTTTTCCTTCGTTGATATGGAACCGCGACGCAAGGTCGAAGTGGCGTTACGGCAAAGTGAAGAACGCTTCGCCAAGGCCTTTCGTCTGACGCCGGTGCCGATTCTCATCTGCAGCACTGACGAGCAGCGGGTGATCGACGTCAATCAGGCGTTCCTCGATACCCTGGCTTACAGCGGCGATGAGGTGCTGGGCAAGACCGTTTCCGAGCTGGAGTTTGTCGATGATGTCGCGGCGCGCACGCGTCTGTTTGCGGCGCTGGTCAAATCCGGCCGGGTTGATCGCGTGGATTTGCGCGTGCGCAAGAAAGACGCGGATCTGCTCGAGTGCGCGGTCTCGGCCGAGACGATGGTCATCCAGGACACGCCGTGCTATTTGCTGGCGCTGATGGACATCACCGAGCGCAAACGCACCGAGCTGGAATTGGTGGCGGCGATTGAGGAGGTGATGAAAGACGCGTCCTGGTTCAGCCGCACGCTGATTGAAAAACTGGCCAATGTGAAAAAGGTCAATTCGCCGCAACTGCCTAGCGTGTCGTTCACGGAGCTGACGGCGCGTGAGCGTGACGTGCTCGGGCTGATCTGCGAAGGGCTGGCGGACAAGGAAATCGCGGCGCGCCTGAAACTCGCACCGAATACTGTGCGTAATCATGTGGCGACGGTGTACTCCAAGCTTGATGTGCACAGCCGCAGCGAGGCGATTGTCTGGGCGCGGGAGCGTGGACTGTTCTCTGGCGTGTGGGGAAGCAAAGGCCAGCGATAAGGTGCAAATGCACTAGTCGAAGGGGTGCAAATTCGGGTTTTGGCATCAGGCGCAGGTTCTTAGTCTGTTCAGGTGCGATACGGGTCTGCGGATTCTGGTCGCATCCTCTTCGAAGCGGTTTAAGGATCGACCCATGTGTCTGTTGTCTTTCATTGAGTCATTTCTGGTGCGTCGTCACGCGGGAGTATCGGGATGATCAATCTGGCGCAGTTGCGCGTGCAGCTGGAGCGCAGTTTTTCGCCGTTGGCGTGTGAGTGTGTGGTGGATGGGGAGAATTCGCTGACGGTGAAGTTGTATCACCCGGCTTCGGGACGGGTGGATTTGGTGGTGAGTGGGTTGAGTCTGGATGCTTTGCGGTCTGGGGAGGCTGTGGAGGGGTTGGTTGGGGAGTTGCGGTATGAGTTGGAGAGCAATTCCTTGCGGTCTTTTGTGGATCCTGTTTGATTACATATCCGTTGTTGGGTGAAGGCTGCTTACGGTTCCGCCCTTACGGCGGGTCACCTTTTTCAAACGCCAAAAAGGTAACCCAAAAGGCTTTACCCTGACGTTCGGCCCTCGCTGTGGCTCGGGTTCCTTCGCTCCGGGATTGATCCGGGGGCATCGCCTCCGGTTTGCTTCGCTGCACCTCCTCTCGATGTGTTTGGCTGCGCCAAACGTCGCTTCGCTCCCACCCCCGGATCAATCCCTCCACTCAGCCTGCCGATGGGCGCTTGAGATCAAGAGCTTTACTCGAGCTAACGCTCATCGTGTTGAGTGGTGGTGAAGCAGAAGCTGGAGCGGATTTTTGGGTTTTTTTGAATCTGAGTTCACCTCGGTATTTCACGTCAGCGTATTTCTTGTTAGCACCTCGGTCAGTCCCCTCTACCTCTGGGCGGTCCGACGTTTCGGGAGGGCTAGGGTGAGGGCCAGTTCTAAAGTCATGCGCATATTTTCCGACCACACGATCCGCTTCACCATCCCACCCCAAAATCGACAGCCAATTCCCTCTAGTCCCACCATTCCACTGGCACTTGCCGGACTCTGGTCTATAAGGAATGAGTGGTTCGGTTTCCATCGCCGTGCATTGTCCTGCCCGGCCACGGGAGTTTTCTTCCATTCTTCGCGGGTCGTCCTATGAATAATCCTGGGAAACGCGTGTGTTCACCGTTGTCGCTGGCCTTTGGTTTGGTGCTGCTAAGCGGCTGCGCCAGTCCTCCACCTCCGCCGCCTGCCGCGCCGCCTCCACCGCCTGAACGTACTTGCGAAGTCCTCGAAAACACTGAAGTGGTCGGTGATGCGTATGCCGATGGCCAAGTCACTCGACAGATCACGACCACCCGTTGCGTCACGCAATAGCACCGGCGCGGCGTAAGTCCCGGGTTGAGCGGGTTGTGCTGGTGGCCGATCTGGCCGGTACGGCGGTGTTTGCTGTCGAGGGCGCGATTGCGGCGATGCGCAGTCAGCTTGATCTGCTCGGGGTCATGGTGATTGCGTTCATCGTGGCGCTGGGCGGCGGGGTCACACGTGATCTGCTGATTGGCGCTACGCCGGCCAATGCTGTGGCGGATTGGCGCTATCCGGCGTTGGCGTTTGCCATGGGCGGGCTGGCGTTTGTGTTTCACCAGCAGGTGCTGGGTTGGTCCGGGTCGACCTTGATCGTGCTCGATGCCGCCGGGCTGGCGTTGTTTGCGGTGGCCGGGGCGCAGAAGGCGCTTAACTATGGCATCTCGCCGTTTGTGGCGATGCTGATGGGCACGATCACCGGGGTCGGTGGCGGGGTGATGCGCGACATTGTGCTGGCACGGGTGCCGGTGGTGTTGCAGGCGGATTTGTATGCGAGCTCGGCGTTTGTCGGGGCGGCGGTGTTGATCATTGGCCGGCGGCTGGGCGTGTCACCGGTGGCTGCGGCGCTGCTGGCGGGCGCGGCGTGCTTGTCGTTGCGACTGTTGTCGGTGCATTTCGGCTGGCAACTACCAAAAGTCATGGACCTGTAAGCCTCCTGTAGGAGCTGTCGAGTGCAACGAGGCTGCGATCTGTTGATCTTGGTTTTATAAAATCAAAATCAAAAGATCGCAGCCTCGTTTCACTCGTCAGCTCCTATACGGGGCGCAGTCAGGACAGGAAGCCGCCGTCCACATTCAGCGAAACACCGGTGGTGTAGCTCGACGCATCACTCGCCAGGAACAACACCGCGCCGGCCATTTCACTCGGATCAGCCACGCGCTTGAGCGGGATCTGCGCCAGCGCTTGCTTGAGGATTGCGTCGTTTTTCACCAGCGCGGAAGCGAACTTGGTGTCGGTCAAACCCGGCAGCAAAGCGTTGCAGCGGATGCCGAATTGCGCGCATTCCTTGGCGAAGACTTTGGTCATGTTGATCACCGCAGCCTTGGTCACCGAATAGATGCCCTGGAAGATCCCCGGCGAAATACCGTTGATCGAGGCGACGTTGATGATGCTGCCGCCACCGTTCTCGCGCATCAGCTTGCCGGCTTCGACCGACATGAAGAAGTAGCCACGGATGTTCACGTCGACGGTTTTCTGAAAGGCGCTCAGATCGGTGTCGAGCACGTTGCAGAATTGCGGGTTGGTCGCCGCGTTGTTGACCAGAATGTCCAGACGGCCGAACTGTTCCTTGATCCCGGCGAATACCTGGCTGATCTGTTCCATCTCGCCAATGTGGCAAGCGACCGCGGTGGCCTTGCCGCCCGCCGCGATGATCGCGTCGGCCACGTGCTGGCAGCCGTCGAGTTTGCGGCTCGACACGATCACGTGTGCGCCTTGCTGGGCCAGCAGTTTGGCGATGGCTTCACCAATGCCACGGCTGGCGCCGGAGACGAAAGCGATCTTGCCGTCGAGGTCGAACAACTGAGTCTTGGACATGCTATCCCCTTGAAAGAGTCTTGTTATGAGGCGTGCGATCAGAGCGTGGATTTCTGGATGACCTGCAGGCTCATCTGCTCCAGCAGTTTGTTCATGTGAATGAACTGCGCGAAGCGTTTGTCCTGGGTCTGGCCGTGGTAGAAGCGGTAGTAGATCTGCTGCACGATCCCGGCCAGGCGGAACAGGCCGTAGGTGTAGTAGAAGTCGAAATTGTCGATCTGGATCCCGGCGCGTTCGGCGTAGTAATCGACGAACTCGCGGCGGGTGAGCATGCCCGGGGCGTGGCTCGGCTGGCGGCGCATCAGTTGCACCGGCGCCGGGTCGTCGGCCTGGATCCAGTAGGCGAGGGTGTTGCCCAGATCCATCAGCGGATCACCGAGAGTGGTCAGTTCCCAGTCGAGCACGCCGATGATCTGCATCGGGTTGTGCGGGTCGAGGATCACGTTGTCGAAGCGGTAGTCGTTGTGCACGATGCTCGATGTCGGGTGATCGGCCGGCATCTTGTCGTTGAGCCAGGCTTTGACCGCTTGCCACTGTGGCGCGTCGGGGGTCAGGGCTTTCTCGTAGCGTTCGCTCCAGCCTTTGATCTGACGGGCGACGTAGCCTTCGGGCTTGCCCAGATCACCGAGGCCGCAGGCGTTGTAATCGACGCGGTGCAGTTCGACGAACTTGTCGATGAAGCTCTTGCACAGGGCTTCGGTCCTGGCTGAATCAAAGCCCAGTTCCGCCGGCAGTTCCGAGCGCAGGATGATGCCGTTGACGCGTTCCATCACGTAGAACTCGGCGCCGATCACCGATTCATCGGTGCAGTGCACGTAGGCTTTCGGGCAGTAAGGAAAGCCGTCGCGCAATTGATTGAGGATGCGAAATTCGCGGCCCATGTCGTGGGCGGACTTGGCCTTGTGGCCGAACGGCGGACGGCGCAGGACGAACTCCTGTTCCGGGTATTCCAGCAGGTACGTCAGGTTCGACGCGCCGCCGGGAAACTGGCTGATCTGCGGCGTACCGCTGAGGCCCGGAATGTGCGCCTTGAGGTACGGATCAATCAGGCTGGCATCGAGTTCTTCGCCGGAGCGGATACGGGTGGACTGGTCAGTAAGCGCCATGCTTATCCCTTCTGCTTATTTTGGAGGCCAGACATCATTGGCTAATCTAATGGCGCGCCGGGGCGGCCACAAGCGCGCTGCGGTCTTATAGGTTAGCGTGTTGCCGGATAATCAGCGTTTCGAATAGGCTGGGACCAGCGCGGACGGCAGCGTCTGCTGACGCTACCAATGAGGCTAGTGCACGCGTTCTTCGCCAAGCTTCGGCGGTAGTTCCAATGGAGTCAGCACCGCTTCCCCGCTGAAGAACGCCACCAGATTTTTGCCCACCAGTTCCACCGTGCCTTGGGTGGCTTCGGGTGACAGGCCGGCCACATGCGGCGTTAAAAGTACGTTGCTCAGGGCTTTCAGTGAATCCGGTACCTGCGGCTCGTGGTCGAATACATCGAGTGCGGCGCCGGCGATTTTTCGATGTTCCAGTGCCGCGATCAAATCTGCCGTGGCAATCACGCTGGCGCGGGCGATGTTGACGATGAAACCTTCCGGACCGAGCGCGTCGAGCACGGCGCGGTTGACCAGATGTTTGGTTCCCAGTCCGCCTGGTGTGGCAATGATCAGAAAGTCGGCGGTGCGCGCCAGCTCGGTCGGGGTCGAGCAGAATGTGTAAGGCACATCGCTGGCCAATCTGCGGCTGTGGTAGCTGATCTGCATGTCAAACCCCAGGTTGGCGCGTTTGGCGATGGCCATGCCTACCGCGCCGAGCCCGAGAATCCCCAAATGCTTGCCGGCCAGCGACGGGCGCATGATTTTTGGCCACTCGCCACGGCGAACGGCCGCATCGCAACGCGGAATGTCGCGGACCAGCGCCAGCAACATGGCCATCGCGTGATCGGCCACCGAAGATGCGTTGACCCCGGCGCCGTTGGTCACGGTGATCCCTCGGTCGCTGGCAGCTTGCAGGTCGACCTGCTCGTAACCGGCGCCAATCACCGTGATGATTTTCAAGGCCGGCAGCGCGGCGATTTCTTCGGCGTACAAACCCAGCGGACCACGGGTCAGCACCGCATCGATCCGCGCGCCGTGAGTGGCGATAGCCTGGGCACGCTCGGCGGGAGTCGGCGCGAGGATCAGGTGAAAGCCCTGTCGCTCCAGAATCGGCAGGTAGTCATTGATGGTTTCAACCAGTACCAGAACGGTTGCGGGCATTGCGCGGCTCCTGAAATATATGGCGGTTCGGTCGCGTAAGTCATGTCAGAGTGCTGATTGCACAGCGGTTTGGCAATGGTGGCCGCTGACCCGCATCAGGCAGTGTAGGAGCTGATGCGGGGAGCGCCTCGGCGGTTCGTCAGAAGACAACATCGGCGCTGTTGATCAACCGGGCGAAGGCTGCACCGAGGGTAGCATTGTGATGTTCGATGATTGCCCGAGCGGACAGCGCGGGGGTGTCCATGCAAGTGTGGGCATCGGCAACCAGCAACGGCTTGAAGCCCAGGTCAGCGGCGGTGCGGCAGGTGCTGTCGATGCAGAACTGGCTTTTCATGCCGACGATATACAGGTCATCGACCTGCGCTGCTTTGAGTTGCTGTTCGAGTGCTGTGCCGTGAAAGGCATTGGGGCGGAACTTGTCGAAAAGGCTGTCGACTTCAGCGTTCAGATTCAGCTCCGGCAGCAATTGCCATAGCGGGCTGCCAGCGGCAATTGGCGAGTTCTGCGGGCCTGTGTGGCGCACCGCGAAGATCGGCACATTTTTTTCGCGTGCCTGCGCGATCAAGTGCTGGATGTTGGCGAGAACGCGTTCGACCTCGAAAGGCTTTTCCGGCCATTGGAGCAGGCCGATCTGCATATCGATGATCAACAATGCTGCGGACATGGTGTTTCTCCTTGAGTGACGAGCGGGGGAATAGCCACAACTGCCGCACGGACGGGAGAAACAACAAGGCCCCGTCCATTGCTGGCGGGGCCTTGGGTTTGCTGCGCTGGTTTTACCTCAGGCAGCAACACCACGACCCGCCGGTGGCGGTCGTGGTGGTACGGGTGAGGTTCAGCGCGCAAATGTTCATGGGGCCGATCATGCTGGCGGCGTCACGCACGTGTCAACTGGCGTATTGGGTGATGCCGTTGCCGAACGACCAATTCTGTTTCTTCACTTCCACCAGATCGATGAACACATCTCCCAGCCGAATGCCCCGTTGCGTATTCAGGCTGAATTGAAAGGCCGTTTGGTCTGGAATGTTTGTCGGAAGTTTCGCTAGTGGTTGTCCTCGGAGCGTGCTTACACAAAGCACGGATTTTGCCTACGCACGTTGATGGATTTACCCGCTAGTCTTCGGGTGATGAATACGAAATTATTACCGGGTGGAAAGGGCAGTGCGGTCCAGGATGGAATCGCCGGCCGAGCGGTAACTCAAAGCCAAGGAAGGCCAATGCTTCAGGATGATCGTGAAAATCTGGAACTCGAGAGGCTACAAAAAGAAGTGCGGAAAATCGCGGTTGAGACGAAGAAGCTTCTGACGGAAGAAAGAAAGCTGAGATGGGAGACGAATTTATATCCATTCGCGGTAATGGGCGGATGGGTAGTCGCACTTGTCGCTGTAGCAGGACTTGCACTCAAATTTTGAAGCATTCGCAACTCACCACTAGTCAGCCCCATAACCTGAAGAGGAATAATCAAAATGAGTACCTATGACGTTAAAGCTCGTGGAGAGCAAATGGATCGAGAGCTCGAGGAGTATGTCCAGGCAATGCGCCTCGAAGACAAGGAGAACATGTCTAGATTTTGGGTGCTGTTAGGTTTCGGCATGTTTTGCGTTTGCCTTGGCTTCATGTTGGGCCGATCATTCTGATCGCGCCTGATGAGCAAGCGTGGCGCTGCAACGTGTCAGAAAACGACGATATACGTATCCTTGGCCGACATCTAATTCACCAAAAACGACCCCCCTCCGATCTGCACCGCACAACCATTCCTCAGCTAAGTCTTTGCTTCTGCTGATTTATCACGGAGAATCGCGCCCCTGTTTCGGCCGGAGCATGTCTGTCGGTTTTTTCCGACGCGTCCTGACCGAGTGGCAAGTGACCGGAATGCGGAGATCCGACCGGATGAATGATCAGGCCAATAGCGTCGACGAACGCTATGAAGCGGCAGCACCAGCTGAACTGTCGAGCTGGAATCGCCATGACACTACCTGGATGTTGGGACTGTTCGGGACGGCCATCGGCGCCGGCACCCTGTTTTTGCCGATCAATGCGGGTCTTGGAGGCTTTTGGCCGCTGGTGATTCTGGCGCTGTTGGCATTCCCCATGACCTTCTACGCACACCGCGGTCTGACCCGCTTCGTGCTCTCCGGTCGCGAAGGCGCCGACATCACGGAAGTGGTGGAGCAACATTTCGGCATCAAGGCCGGTGCGCTGATCACTTTGCTGTACTTCTTCGCGATCTTCCCGATCCTGCTGATCTATAGCGTCGGCCTGACCAACACGGTCGCCAGTTTCCTCGAACACCAACTGCACATCACGCCGCCACCGCGCGCGTTGCTGTCGTTTGCGCTGATTCTCGGTTTGCTGGCCGTGGTGCGTTGCGGTGAGCAGGTAATCGTCAAGGCCATGAGCCTGATGGTGTATCCGTTTATCGTCGCGCTGCTGTTTCTGGCGGTGTACCTGATTCCGCACTGGAACGGCGGCATCCTCAGCACCGTTTCGCAAGTGCCGGCGCCGTCCGCGCTGCTGCACACGCTGTGGCTGGCGATTCCGGTGATGGTCTTCTCGTTCAACCACTCGCCGATCATCTCGGCGTTTGCGGTTGATCAGAAGCGCCGCTACGGCGTCCACGCCCAAGAGCGCAGCTCGCAGATCCTCTGCCGGGCGCACTTGCTGATGGTCGGAATGGTGCTGTTCTTCGTTTTCAGCTGTGTACTGACCCTGACGCCAGAGCAACTGGCCGAAGCCAAGGCGCAGAACCTGTCGATCCTGTCGTACCTGGCCAACCACTTCAGTAACCCGACCATCGCGTTCGCCGCGCCGTTGATTGCGTTCGTGGCGATCTCCAAGTCGTTCCTCGGTCACTACATCGGTGCCAGCGAAGGCTTGAAAGGCCTGATCGTCAAAAGTGGCAAGCGTCCAAGTGCCAAGGCGCTGGATCGCATTGTGGCGGCGTTCATGCTGGTAGTGTGCTGGATCGTTGCCACGCTCAACCCGAGCATCCTCGGCATGATCGAAACCGTGGGTGGCCCGGTGATCGCGGCGATCCTGTTCCTGATGCCGATGTACGCCATCCGCAAAGTGCCGGCGATGGCCCGCTATCGCGGCCAGGCATCGAACGTGTTTGTCACCGCAGTTGGTCTGGTGGCGATTTCTGCGTTGATTTACTCGCTGACTGCTTAACTGACAGGCGCAAGTTTTGGTCTGATCTGGCGAATCAAGAAAGGCCGATCTGCATCGCAGGTCGGCCTTTTTTACGCCTGTTTTTATCTGTGGTGGCTTCGGTGCGGGCGATGGTTTTTTTCTGGCTGAGTACATATCCATTGCTGCGGTGATGGCTTCTTGGGGTTCCGCCCTGACGGCGGGTCACTTTTTCCAGACGCCGAAAAAGTAACCAAAAAGGCTTTACCCTGACGTTCGGCCCTCGCTGTGGCTCGGGTTCCTTCGCTCCGGGATTGTTCCGGGCGCATCGCCTCCGGTTTGCTGCGCTGCACCTCCTCTCGATGTGTTTGGCTGCGCCAAACGGTCGCTGCGCTCCCACCCCCGGATCAATCCCTCCACTCAGCCTGCCGACGGGCGCTTGTGATCAAGAGCTGCACTCGAGCTAACGCTCATTGTGTTGAGTGGTGAGAAGCGAAGTGCGGTTTTTGGGTGGATCTCCAACCTGTGGGAGCTGCGGTGCGACGATTCGACTTGCCAGCGATGCGGCCGGAGCAGGCGGCGACTTTCCAGCAGGCATAAAAAAAACGCCGCTCATCTCACGATGGGCGGCGTTTTTTATGGCGTTGTAGCGTTAGGCTTGAACGACCGGGATGTTGGCGTTCGCAGCAGCTTCACGGAACTCGGCGATCTGGTCGAAGGACAGGTAGCGGTAAACGTCGGCCGCCATGCTGTCGATCTTGCCAGCGTATTCCATGTACTCCTCGACGGTCGGCAGGCGACCCAGGATCGAAGCCACGGACGCCAGCTCGGCCGAAGCCAGGTAGACGTTCGCGCCGTCGCCCAGACGGTTCGGGAAGTTACGGGTCGAAGTCGACACCACGGTCGCGTTCGGCTCTACGCGTGCCTGGTTACCCATGCACAGCGAGCAGCCCGGCATTTCCATGCGCGCGCCAGCCTTGCCGTAGATGCCGTAGTAGCCTTCTTCGGTCAGTTGGTGAGCGTCCATCTTGGTCGGCGGCGACAGCCACAGACGGGTTGGCAGCTGACCTTTGACCTGTTCCAGCAACTTGCCGGCAGCGCGGAAGTGACCGATGTTGGTCATGCACGAACCGATGAACACTTCGTCGATCTTCTCGCCAGCAACGCTGGACAGCAGACGGGCGTCGTCCGGATCGTTTGGCGCGCAGAGCACAGGCTCGTTGATGTCGGCCAGATCGATTTCGATGACTTCGGCGTATTCGGCGTCGGCATCGGCTTCCATCAGTTCCGGGTTGGCAACCCAGGCTTCCATCGCTTGAGCGCGACGTTCCAGAGTACGCGCATCGCCGTAGCCTTCGCCGATCATCCAGCGCAGCAGGGTGATGTTCGAGTTCAGGTACTCGGTGATCGACTCTTTCGACAGCTTGATGGTGCAACCTGCAGCCGAACGTTCAGCCGACGCGTCGGACAGCTCGAAAGCCTGTTCCAGCGTCAGGCCTTCCAGGCCTTCGATTTCCAGAATGCGGCCGGAGAAGGCGTTTTTCTTGCCTTTCTTCTCGACGGTCAGCAGACCGTTCTGGATGGCGAAGTAAGGAATCGCATGCACCAGGTCACGCAGGGTGATGCCAGGTTTCATCTTGCCTTTGAAACGCACCAGAATCGATTCCGGCATGTCCAGCGGCATAACGCCGGTGGCAGCGGCGAACGCGACCAGACCGGAACCGGCCGGGAACGAGATGCCCATCGGGAAACGGGTGTGCGAGTCACCACCGGTACCGACGGTGTCCGGCAGCAGCATGCGGTTCAGCCACGAGTGGATGATGCCGTCGCCCGGACGCAGGGAAACGCCGCCGCGGGTCATGATGAAGTCAGGCAGGGTGTGGTGGGTGGTCACGTCGATCGGCTTTGGATAAGCCGCGGTGTGGCAGAACGACTGCATCACCAGATCAGCGGAGAAGCCCAGGCACGCCAGGTCTTTCAGTTCGTCACGGGTCATTGGACCGGTGGTGTCCTGAGAACCTACGGTGGTCATCTTCGGTTCGCAGTAGGTGCCAGGACGAACGCCTTTGCCTTCTGCCAGACCGCAAGCCTTGCCGACCATTTTCTGCGCCAGGGTGAAACCCTTGGTGCTTTCAATTGGAGCATCCGGCTTCTTGAACAGGTCGAACGGTGGCAGACCCAGCTCGGCGCGAGCCTTCTCGGTCAGGCCACGGCCGATGATCAGCGGAATACGGCCGCCAGCACGGACTTCGTCCAACAGCACCGGAGTCTTCATTTCGAAGGTGGTCAGGACTTCGTCGGTACCGTGTTTGCAGACTTTGCCAGCATGCGGGTACAGGTCGATCACGTCGCCCATGTGCATGTTGGAAACGTCGAATTCGATTGGCAGTGCGCCGGCATCTTCCATGGTGTTGTAGAAGATTGGAGCGATCTTGCTGCCGAAGCAGAAACCGCCGGCACGCTTGTTCGGAACGAAAGGCACGTCGTCGCCGAAGAACCACAGTACCGAGTTGGTGGCCGATTTACGCGACGAACCAGTACCGACCACGTCACCGACGTAGGCGATCGGGAAGCCTTGACCGCGCATTTCCTCGATCTGCTTCATCGGGCCGATGGCGCCTTGCTGATCAGGCACGATGCCGTCACGAGCCATTTTCAGCATGGCCAGGGCGTGCAGCGGGATGTCAGGACGCGACCAGGCATCCGGCGCCGGCGACAGGTCGTCGGTGTTGGTTTCGCCGGTGACCTTGAATACGCGCAGGCTGATCTTGTCGGCCAGGGTCGGACGGTTCTTGAACCACTCGCCGTCAGCCCAGGACTGCAGCACGCCTTGAGCGTGAGCGTTGCCGTTCTTGGCTTTTTCGGCCACGTCGTGGAACGCGTCGAACATCAGCAGGGTGTGCTTGAGTTGCGCGGCAGCGACTGGTGCCAGTTCGGCATCGTCCAGCAGGTCAACCAGGGTCACGATGTTGTAGCCGCCCTGCATGGTGCCGAGCAGCTCTACAGCGCGCTTTTTGTCCAGCAGAGGGGAGGAGACTTCGCCCTTGGCCAGAGCAGACAGGAAGCCGGCCTTGACGTAGGCCGCTTCGTCCACGCCTGGCGGAATGCGATTGGTGATCAGGTCAACGAGGAAAGCTTCTTCGCCAGCCGGAGGATTCTTCAACAGCTCGACCAGGCCGGCTGTTTGTTCGGCGTTAAGCGGCTGGGGAACAATACCCAGTGCTGCACGCTCTTCGATATGTTTGCGGTAGGCTTCAAGCACAGTTATTACCCTCATCAGTGGTCCCAAATGGGTGTCCGGGACGCTCGTCGCGAAATGCACGTACTCATGCGCCGCGCGGCGTTGTGCGCCGCTTGGCCAGAATTACCGGGCATTCCTTACAGAAGCTGCTTTCAAAGTTTTACGCCTGCAGAACGTGGAGCTGATGAGGGTTGGCGTCGGATTTTTCCCCGCTGGAAAAACCCTTCGCCAACACCGTTCTGAAGGAACGACTGTGCTCGTGACGCTTTGAAAACAGCTTCTAACGGACATTTGCGCCTTAAAAGGCTGGCTGATTCTACGGCAAAAAAAATTTAAAGGTAAGTCGCGCGCTATTGGACTTTGGTGGCGGGCCGCGTCGGCGCGGCAATGTCCGTTTTGTGCGCTAAGCCCTGATGTTTGAGGGGTGATCAATGCCCGACAAAGGGCTAACATGCCGGCCTGTTCCGCGTTGCAGTGTTTTGCCTATTTATGCCCAATCAGACCATCAAGACCCCCTGCGTCGGCCTCTGCTCCACCGTTTACGGTGATCTGGTGTGCCGTGGCTGCAAGCGTTTTCACCACGAAGTGATCAACTGGAATGGTTACAACGAGGAGGAAAAGCGCGCGGTGTGGCTGCGTCTGGAGCAACTGCTGTCACAAGTCATGGAGAGCAAGGTCGAGGTGTTCGACCGCGATCTGCTGCGTCAGCAGCTTGAACAGCGCAAGATCCGCTTCGTGCCGCATCAGTCTGAGTATTGCTGGGCGTATCAGCTGATCGCCCGGGGGGCGCGGGTGATCATTAATCTGGAAGCCTACGGAATGGTGTTGCTGCCGGAGTTTCGCGAGTGGAATCTGCCGGAATTGCGCGATGCCATTGATCGGGAATTTTTCCTGCTGTCGGAAGCGCATTATCAGCGTTACATCGCTCCCGGTTTCCTCAGAGATGCCTTCGGCGCCTGATTGACCGCTATCGCTGGCAAGCCAGCTCCCACAGGGTTCTCGGTGTGTCCTCAACAGAGAGCATCACACAATCACTGTGGGAGCTGGCTTGCCAGCGATGGCGCCCGAATAGACTTCACATCTCTCAATGCTTCACCGCCAATTCCACCAGATGATCCTCAACCTCCTGCGGTTTGAGCACCAGCACATCGCTCTCCAGCGCATCCAGCACGACCTCGGCAGTATTGCCGATCAACGCGCCAGACAAACCGGTGCGCGCCACCGTACCAATCACCGTCACCGCCGCTTGCAGCTTGTGCGCCATGAACGGTATCAACACATCCGCCGGGCCTTCCTCGATGTGCAGGCGTGCATCATCAATATCAAACTCGGCCTGAAACGCCCGACATTGCTCGCGATATCGCGCCTCGATGGTTTCACTCAACTGCAATGCAGGGTCAGCGGCCGAGAGCATCGGGGAAGGATGAGCGGCAATCACATGCAAATGCCCCTTGGCCAGAGCCGCAATGTCAAAGCCATGATCGATGATCCCGGCATGCAAATGGCGGTGTTCGCCATCGGTATTGCCCACATCGACTGCGGCCAGAATTACCTTGTCTTTCCACGAACCAGAAGTTTTCACCAGCAAAACCGGGGTAGGGCAGTGCCGCAACAGCTTCCAGTCCGCCGGGGTCAGCAGGGCTTTTTTCAGCGCGCTGTCGGGGAAATGCTGTTTGATCACCAGCCCGCAACCCTCGGCCTGCTGCACGTCAACGATGGTTTCATGCAGGCTCTCGTTCCACGCCTGCTCGGTGGTCACGCTGTAACCATCCGCCAGCAGCGCCGATTTGAGCACGCCGAGCATGCCGGCATGGTCGTGCTTCTTGTCGCACACCAGCAGGTGCAAATGGGCTGAGGTCACCCCGGCGATCAGCTTGGCGCGCTTGAGCGCCAGGCTCTCGGCGTGTTCGGGTTCGATGACCACCAGAATGCTGCGAATGGCTTGCATGAGCGGAGTCTCCAGCAAAGAAAAAACACGGCGTTGCACAACTATAGTTGCTGCGCCCGTGCCCGCGAGTTGATGCATATCAACGCGGGCGGCTGGTGGTCTGCGGGCAGGCCGGTATAATCGGCGCCCTTCGCTCGAACACCTTTAGCCGTGAGCCCCATGATCTTTCCCGAAATCCACGAATTCCTTGGTTGCCGCACGCCTGATGCCTGGGTGCAAGCCGCACTGGCCGACCAGGAAACCCTGCTGATCGACCACAAGAACTGCGAGTTCAAGGCCGCCAGCACCGCGTTGAGCCTGATCGCCAAGTACCACTCCCACGTCGATCTGATCAACATGATGTCGCGTCTGGCCCGGGAAGAGCTGGTGCACCACGAACAGGTCATGCGCATCATGAAACGGCGCAAGATCGAGCTGCGCCAATTGCACGCCGGCCGTTACGCCTCAAGCCTGCGCAAAGTCGTGCGCAGCCACGAGCCGGTGAAACTGGTCGATACGCTGGTGGTCGGCGCTTTCATCGAAGCACGCAGTTGCGAGCGCTTCGAAGCGCTGGTGCCGCATCTGGATGAAGAACTCGGCAAGTTCTACTTTGGTCTGCTGAAAAGCGAAGCGCGGCATTATCAGGGTTACCTGAAACTCGCTTATCAGTACGGTGACGCCAAGGACATCGGGCAAGTCATCGAACGCGTGCGCGCTGCCGAGCAGGAATTGATCGAATCGCCGGATGTGGAATTCCGTTTCCACAGTGGTGTGCCTGCTTAAGATTGTTAAAAACTCTTAAGAGTATGAAACATCATCGAAAACCGGCCCCTGCGGCCGGTTTTTGCTGTCTGCGCTAAACGTCTTGCCCGCGAATGCCGCCATAATGTCGGCCACTTCAAAAAGCAGTTGGCGGCGGTTGGTATGGATAACCTGGGTTTTGGCAAAGTCCTGCTGGTGGAGGACGACGAGCGCCTCGCGACACTGATTGCGCATTTTCTCGAACAGCACGGCTACGAAGTGCGCACGGTGCATCGCGGCGATCTGGCGGTGGCAGCGTTTGTCGAATTTCAGCCGAAAGTGGTAGTGCTCGACCTGATGCTGCCGGGGCAAAGCGGCCTGCACGTGTGCCGCGAGATTCGCAGCGTGTCGGATACGCCAATCGTCATCCTTACCGCCAAAGAGGACGACCTTGATCACATTCTCGGGCTGGAATCCGGCGCCGACGATTACGTGATCAAACCGATCAAACCACCGGTTTTGCTCGCGCGTTTGCGCGCACTGCAACGGCGCCAGGTGCCGGACAGCGGTGTAGTCAATTCACTGGAATTCGGCCAGTTGAACATCGACCGCAGCTGTCGCGAAGTACGTCTGGTCGGCGAAGTGGTGGAGATGACCACCATGGAATTCGAACTGCTGTGGCTGCTGGCGAGCGCCGCCGGCAAAGTGTTGTCGCGCGACGATATCCTCAACCGCATGCGCGGCATCGCCTTCGATGGCCTGAATCGCAGCGTCGACGTGTACATCAGCAAGTTGCGCAACAAGCTCAAGGACAATCCGCGCGAACCGGTATGCATCAAGACCGTGTGGGGCAAGGGTTATCTGTTCAATCCGTTCGCGTGGGAGTTGTAGATGCTGCGGCTATTTTTCGGGCTGTTTCTGGTGATGACGGTAGGCCTGGTACTGGCGTTACAGACGGTCGAGCACACCTTCAATGCGCTGCTCGACAATCAGATGAAAGCCTACAACCGCGAGGCGGTCCGTGGTCAGGCCTGGTCGCTGATTGAGCACATGCGTGATCGGCAAGGCGCTGCGCGTGAACAGCAACTCGAGGCGCTGCGTGCGCATTATGGGTTGACGCTGAGTCTGGTCGAGGCCGATCAACTGGCGCTGGATGAACAGGAAAAAGCCGAACTGGCCCGAGGGCTGTTGGTCACGCGTGACAATTACACCCAGTTCATCAGCAACATCGACGGCGGGTCGCAAGTGCTGAGCATCAAGCTGCCGCCCGAGCCGAGCCTGATGACGTTCTACATTGTCGGCGCGTATCTGATGCTGGCGGTACTGCTCGGTTTCGTCATGTTCTTCTGGGTGCGCCCGCACTGGCGCGATCTGGAGAAACTGCGGCTGGCCGCCGAGCGTTTTGGCGACAACGACCTGTCGTCGCGCATTCAGCTGTCCAGGCGCTCGAACATCCGCGATCTGGCCGAACACTTCAACTTGATGGCGGCACGCATCGAAAGCCTGATCGCCAATCAGCGCGAACTGACCAACGCCGTGTCCCACGAATTGCGCACGCCGATTGCACGTTTGTCGTTCGAACTCGACCAGCTCAAGCAGCAACCTGATCCAAATCAGAACCGCGAGCTGATCGCCGATATGTACGCCGATCTTGGCGAACTGGAGGAAATGGTTTCCGAACTGTTGACCTACGCCAGCCTTGAGCGCGGTGCTACGGTGATCACCCGCGAGAACATTCAGGCGGCCGATTGGCTCGACAGCGTGGTCGGCAGTGTCGCGCTAGAGGCTGAGGCGGCGGGGGTGCAGTTGCTGATTTGCGACTGCGAGCTTGAGCATGTACGCATCGAACCGCGGTTCATGGCGCGCGCCGTGATCAATCTGCTGCGCAACGCGATCCGTTATGCCGAGCAGCGCGTCGAGGTGTCATTGGTGCGCACTGGCGATTATTACGTGGTGCAGGTCAACGACGACGGGCCGGGAGTGCCGCTGCACGGGCGCGAAAAAATCTTTGAGCCGTTCTCGCGCCTCGACGCCAGTCGCGACCGCCGCACCGGCGGTTTCGGGCTGGGGCTGGCGCTGGTGCGGCGCGTGTCGCAGTCCCATGGCGGACAGGTTGAGGTCGGCGATTCCGCGTGGGGCGGGGCATCGTTCCGCATGACCTGGGCTCATCTGGATTAATCACCGCACACATACCTTGTGAGGGGCTTGCGGGTTATGGCGCGCCGAACATCGCGGTCCAGTAAATCCCCGCGTCGCTCTTCGGATCTGTCGCATACGCCGCGCCCAGTTCGCGATATTGCGGGTTCATCAAATTCGCGCAATGCCCCGGACTGGCGAGCCAGCCGTCGACCACTTTGCGCACGGTGTCTTGCCCGGCAGCGATGTTTTCGCCAACCAGTTGGCCGCTGTAACCGGCCAGTTCCGCACGGTCGCCTGGGGTGCGGCCGTCGCGATCCTTGTGGTCGAAAAAGTTGTTGTTGGCCATCGCCCGGCTGTGGCTTTCGGCGGCGCCACCGAGCACTGCGTTCCACGCCAGTGGTGTGGTTGCGGCGAATGCCTGGCCGCCGCACTGACGCGGCTGACTGCGCGCGACGTTGAGTTGCTCAAGCAATTTCTGCCCCTCACTTTGACCATCGCCGAGACGTGCAGTCAGCAGCGGCCGCGCGAGCACGATGCGCCAGTCGCGATCGTTATGGCTGACGCCGACATCGACGAACTGCGGATCGAGCACGACCTGGCAGAAGCTCTCTTGAATCGCCTTCATCGCCGACGTCGCATCGCGCGGGCCGTTGAGGGTGATGGCTTGCACGTTGACCATCGGGTAACTGGCGCGGGCCATCGCCTGTTGCAAATCGACGGCGCCGCTGGCGGACAGAATCAGCCGTGGGTCGGCCGACAGTGGCGGCAACTCGTTGGAGGCTTGGCTGCCGCACCGCTGCGGTTGGCTGCGGTAGTTGTTGATCGATTCGACCAGTTGCGATTCGTCGCTGGCCATGGCCGAAGCGGCAAACGCCAGGCCCACGGACAACGCGGCAAATCGCAGAACGGATGACATGAAGCGCATGGAAATCTCCCTTGGGCTGAATGCGCCCATGATGCGCGAAAAGCCCCGGTTTGGGGCAATGGATTTTTTGCTTGAAACGTGGAATTTTTGCGCTTGAGGTTGGGTCAGTATTTGCCGTCTACACTCTGCGCAGGCCCCGCAATCCGGGGGTCTCAACCACGTAACAACTTGCCCGGACCGGGCTCTGCCGGAAGAATCGATCATGCGATTGAACGGTTTTCTTGTGTGTCTTGCGTTAACCCTGCTGACCGGCGCTGCCAGCGCCACCGATCAAGCGCCAATCAAAGCCAGGGCCGAAGAAAAGGCCCAGGTGCTGGAAGAAAAAGCCGCTGACAAACCCGACGCCCCGCCTGCAGCAAAATCCGAAGCCATCACCCCGAAAGAGGTGCAAGCCGTCGACCCGGCCGGCACCGCGCCGCTGGACGATCCGATCACCTGCCTGGCGCGCAGCATTTATTGGGAAGCGAAAGGCCGAAACACTCCCGAGATGGAAGCGGTGGCCAGCGTGGTGATGAATCGTCTCGGCCACGACGGCTTTCCCGGCACTGTTTGCGAGGTAGTCAAGCAGGGTTCGGAAACCAGGAGCTGCCAGTTTTCCTGGTGGTGCGACGGCCGCTCGGACCAGGTCAAGGAGGACGCCGAGTACACCCTGGCCAAGAAAATCGCCGGCAAGGCACTGAACCGTCAGCTCAAGGATCGCACTCGCGGCGCGTTATATTTCCACGACCGTAACGTGCATCCGAGCTGGGCCGGGGAATACACCAAAACTGCCGAGACCGGCAAGTTTCTGTTCTACAAACCCAAGAACGGCGACGCGCGTTAGGCGCAGATTTCGCGCACTAGATTGCGCAGCCAGCGGTGCGCCGGATCGGCATCCATGCGCGGGTGCCAGAGCATCGAAACGTTGATGTCCGGCAACAGCGGCGGCAGGTTGAAACTGTGCACGCCGGCGCGCAGGTTGGCGGTGTGACGCTCGGGCACGCTGGCGATCAGATCCGAATCGCGCACCAGTGCCAGTGCGGCGGAAAAACCGCTGACGGTGGTGACGATGTCGCGGGTCAAACCCAGTGCCTGCAATGCCTCGTCTATTGGCCCGCTGTTGCGTCCTCGACGTGACACAAGTACGTGTCCGCCGGCGGCGTAGCGTTTGGCGCTGAGCTTGACCGCACTCAATGCATGACCCTCGCGCACCACGCCGATAAATCGGTCGCGGAACAGGATGCGGCTGTGCAAGCTGTCGTCTGTGTTGTCGCTGATCACGCCGGTTTCCAGATCGACCCGGCCGTCGCGCAGCAGCGTGCTGTCCTTGTCGGTTTTTTGCACGAAGCGCAGGCGTACATTTGGCGCGTCAGATGCGATGCGCGCGAGCAGGGCGGCGGCGAAGGTTTCAACGAAGCCGTCGCTACTGCGCAGGGTAAATGTGCGATGCAACTGTTTGAGATCGAGCACTTCGGCGGGGCGCAAAACTGCTTCGGCTTGTTGCACCAGCAGCGCGACGCGTTCGCGCAATTCCAGCGCGCGCGGGGTTGGCACCAGCCCGCGACCCGCGCGAACCAGTAGCGGGTCACCAGTGGTTTCACGCAGACGGGCGAGGGCGCGGCTCATGGCTGACGGACTCAGGCGCAACTGCTCGGCCGCGCGGGCGACGCTGCCTTCGCGCAACAATACGTCGAGGGTGATCAACAGGTTCAGATCCGGTGCGCTCATGACATGGCGTCCCATGCAGGTATCGAGTGCAAAGCATGCGTCTTCCGCCTGGTGCTGTCGAGTCATAGGCTGCTCTTCATCATTCCTGTGTCGAGAGCACTTTATGTCGCAAACAACTTTGAACAATTCCGCGCGTTGGGCATTGATCAGCCTGTGCCTGTCGATGCTGATGCCGGCGCTCGACACCAGCATCGCCAACGCCGCACTACCGATGCTGGCCGCCGCTTTGGATGCATCGTTCCAACAGGTGCAATGGATTGTGCTCGCGTACTTGTTGGCGGTCACCACGTTGATTGTCAGCGTCGGGCGCTTGGGGGATTTGCTTGGGCGGCGCAGGTTACTGCTGATCGGCATCGGGATTTTCACGCTTGCTTCGTTGTGCTGCGCGGTGGCGCCAAGTCTTTGGTGGTTGATCGGCGCGCGGGCGGTTCAAGGGCTGGGCGCGGCGATCATGCTCGCGTTGACCATGGCGCTGGTGGGCGACGCTGTACCGAAAGCGCGGGCCGGGAGTGCCATGGGGTTGCTCGGCACGATGTCGGCGGTTGGTACCACGCTGGGGCCTTCGTTGGGCGGGTTGTTGATTGCGCAGTTCGGCTGGCCGTGGATTTTTCTGATCAATCTGCCGTTGGGGTTGCTCAATGCTTTTTTGGTTTATCGCTATTTGCCGAAGGATCAAATCAGCGTGGAGGCGATGCGTTTCGATCACCCGGGCACGCTGGTTCTGGTGTTGAGCCTGGCGGCGTATGCGCTGGCTCTGACGCTTGAGGACAGTCTGTGGTTGCTGCTGATCAGCCTGTGCGGGGCCGGGCTGTTCGTTTACATCGAAAGCAACGTTGCGGTGCCATTGATTCGTTTGTCGTTGCTTAAAAATGCGCGGCTCGGCGCGAGTCTGACGATGACTTTGCTGGTGACGACGGTGGTGATGACCACGCTGGTGGTCGGGCCGTTTTACCTGACGCTTGGGCTCGGGCTGGAGGCGACTGTGATGGGTTTGGCGTTATCGGTCGGGCCGCTGGTTGCTGCATTTGGCGGCGTCCCGGCCGGGCGGTTGGTGGATCGCTTTGGTGCACCGCGCATGGTTAAGGTCGGGCTGTTGGGGATGGGTGGCGGTTGTGGGTTGCTGGCATTGCTGCCGATGTCGCTCGGTCTGATCATCTACTTGCTGCCAATTGCTTTGGTCACTGCGAGCTATGCGCTGTTCCAGGCCGCCAATAGCACCGGGTTGATGGCCAATGTCAGCCGCGATGAGCGCGGACTGGTATCGGCACTACTCGGACTGGTGCGCAATCTCGGGCTGATCACCGGCGCTGCCGCCATGGGTGCAGTGTTTGCCTGGGCTACCGACGACCCGACCCAAGCCCCTGCCAGCATGATTGCCAGCGGCTTGCACATCACCTTCGGCGTCGCCACGGCGCTAATCCTCGCAGCCCTCGTCATCGCCAACACCGAGAAAAAACTGTGGGAGCTGGCTTGCCGGCGATGGGGCCTGCAGGGCTGATATTTTTGCTGACAGACCCACCGCCATCGCTGGCAAGCCAGCTCCCACAGGGTTCTTTGGTGGACGTTAAGTTCGGGCGGGGAAGAACAGTTCGAAGCAGGTCACGCCCTCGGCGCTGCTGACGCTGTAACGGCCATGGTGCAATTGCATGATGGTCGCGACTATCGACAGGCCAAGTCCGTTGGACTGGGCGGAGCGTTCGCGGGATTGATCGACGCGGTAGAAACGCTCGAACAATCGCGGGAGGTGTTCGGCGGGAATAGTTGCGCCGTGGTTGCGCACTCGCAGATAACTGCCGTCCGCCTCGGCAATCGCTTCCACTTGCAAGATCGAATCCGCCGCACCGTACTTGATCGCATTGGCGCACAGGTTGGCCAGCGCACGTCTCAACAGCATCGGCTCAGCCCAGATCACGCCGCTGCCGCTGGCCTCGATGCTGATCCCGACATCCGCCGCCAGTCCCTCGAAATAGTCGGCGATGCGCTGCATCTCATCAAAAGCGACCAATTCCTGACGCTGACTCAAGGCACTTGCCGGATCGGTGCGGGCGAGAAAGAGCATGTTGTCGAGCATCCGCGTCAGGCGTTCCAGTTCCTCAACGTTGGAGGCGAGCAACTGCTGATAGGCGTCGATGCTGCGATGTTGTTGCAGTGCAACCTGGGTTTCGCCGAGCAGATTATTGATCGGCGTGCGCAGTTCGTGGGCCATGTCGGTGGAGACCTGACTCAACTGCGCGAAACCCTTGTTCAGCCTATCAAGCATGGCGTTGAACGCTTCGATCATCGGTTGTAACTCACGAGGCGTACCCTGGCTGTCGAGGCGCTCACCGAGGTTGCCGACGCCAATTCCGTGCGCATGCTGCGCAATCCGCCGCAACGGCAGCAGCCCGCGATACACCAGCAAACAACCAATCAACGCCAGAATCAGCGCCGCCAGCGAGGCGAGGCCGTAAACGCTGAGTCGGTAGTTGGCGAGCATCGCCGTGCGTTCGCTCATCAGGCGGCCGGTGAGCACTTGCAGATGGCCCAGCTCGCCAGAATCGATGGTCGCCGCCACCGCGGAAAATGGCACGCCATTAACGCTGGGTAAATGCTGCACATCGCTGAGTCCCATCGGGTGATCGACCGGCACCGCGGGCAGGTTCGGCATCGCCAGATTGCCCGGGTTGACCACCAGCAACGGCGGCTGGCCCGGCGTGCCGATGCTCAGCAGTGCTTCGCGGTTGCCGAGCATGTTCTGGAACAGCGCCGGTTTGGTCTTGATCAGCTCCAGCGTATTGCTGTCATTGAGGAAGGTGCGCAACTGATCGACGCGGCTGACCAGCGCAATGTCATCGCGGCGGATCAATTGTTCTTCCAGTTCGCTGTACAACGCCGCGCCGAGACCGGCCAGCGAGCCGAACGCGAGCAGGGCGAACACCAGCGCCAAGCGCAGCGTCAGGGAATAACTGCCGGCAGCTTTCATGACTGCGTATCGAAGCGGTAACCGATGCCGCGCACGCTGTGAATCAGCTTGAGCGTGAACGGATCGTCGATCTTCGCCCGCAAACGGCGCACCGCGACATCCACAACATTGGTGTCGCTGTCGAAGTTCATGTCCCACACCCGCGAGGCGATCAGCGAGCGCGACAGCACTTGCCCGGTGTGGCTGGCGAACAGTTGCAGCAAGGCGAATTCCTTGTTGGTCAGGGTGATGCGTACCCCGGCGCGGCTGACCCGACGCTTGGGCACGTCGATCTGCAGATCGGCGATTTGCAGCTGTTCGTCTTCATGGATTGGCCCACGCCGGGTCAGGGTGCGCAGACGCGCCACCAGTTCGGCGAAGGAGAACGGTTTGATCAGGTAATCGTCGGCGCCCAGTTCCAGACCCTTGACGCGGTCGGCGATGTCGTCGCGGGCAGTCAGAAACAGCACCGGTGTATCGGCTTCCTTGCGCAGCCGCCGCAGGACTTCCCAACCATCCATTTTCGGCATCATCACGTCGAGCACGATCACGTCGAAGCTGTGCTCCAGCGCCAAGTGCAGTCCATCAGCGCCATCGCGTGCCAGGCTCACGCTGTAGCCCAATTCCTGCAAACCGTTGAGCAGGTAATTGCCGGCCTTGGGTTCATCTTCGACAACGAGGATATTCATGGGCATGGGCCTCAATGGTCATTGGTGCAACCGCTGCCTTGCACCTGGTAGTTCAGCACATGCTCACGGCCCTGATGGTCGAGGTAGTTGAGCTGTGCCGGAATCACGCCGCAGGCCTGGGAAATATCAGTGCTGGAGAGGACTTTGTCGACATCCAGATGCACGAAGAACCCGGTTTTATCTTGAATCACGGCGGTGTCGGGCATGGATGACGCGAACACCGAAGCGCTGGCGAGGAGGGCGGTGAAGGCGAGGATGAGGGTTTTCATGATGAGTCACTCAAGTGTTGAAGTTGACCGGCAAGTGCGCCGGAACAACTTCAGGCTACCGAGCGATCCGCTCGGTAAACCGACAACTCAATGACAAATCTGTAATGAAACCCCGCAGTTCGAAACTGTAGGAGCTGCCGAAGGCTCGGGCCGCGATCGGACGATCTTTTGATTTTGATCTTCAAAAACAAGATCAAAAGATCGCAGCCTCGTTGCACTCGACAGCTCCTACAGGGGCTATGCGTTGTGTCAGCTGCCGTGAGTGCTCAGAATGCTCGCAATCTGCTGTGGCTTGCAGTTGAGGTACGGCGAGGTTTTCAACCAGCGCTGATCGGGATACCACGAGAACATGAACTGGCCGTTCTTCAAACGATCGATCACCTGTTTGGCAATCTGCGGACGCACCGCCGGGCAACCCTGACTGCGGCCGATGCGGCCTTGACGCTTGCTCCAGAGCGGATTCACGTAGTCGGCGGCGTGAATCACAATCGCCCGGTCGCGGGCCATGTCGTTGAAGCCCGGTTCCAGACCGTCCATGCGCAGCGAGTAACCGTGGGCGCCTTCGTAGCTTTCCTGCGTGCGGAACAGGCCGAGGCTCGACTGAAAACTGCCTTCACGATTGGAAAACTGCGTGGCGAAGTTTTCCCCGGAATTCGAGCCGTGAGCGACCAGATCGCGCAGCACCAGTTTTTTCTTTTTCAGGTCGAAGATCCACAGCCGGCGGGCGGTGGACGGTTGCGAATAATCGATGATCGCCAAGTGCTGCGATTGCCGGGCGCCGTTGTTGATTGCGCACTGCATGGCATTCAATGCACCTTTCAGCGCCTGGGGATTGAGTTCCGGCGCGGCGTGGGCGAGGCTGGTGTATAAAACCGGCGATGGGCTGCCGGCGGCAAAAACCGGACTGGTCACCACACCCATGGCGGCGGCAGTCAGCAGAAGTCGGCGCAAAAACGTCAACATGTAAAAAGTATCCTCGCTTGCTACGTGTTTGCCACTTAGGCTCCTGACGTCCAGTCGTCCCCGGCAGGCCCGCGAATCGCGCCTGACTGTTCACCGCACCTGATGTAAGGTTGACCGTCATCGAGACGGCCATGGATTGGAGTAAAGCAGTTGTTCAAAAAGTACGCATCCTACTTGAGCATTTGTTTGCTCGCAGCGCCGTTTGTCGCTTGTGCCGAAGAGGCGCTGGCGCCATTGCCGACGTTGTCGCAGCCAATCCTGCTACAAGCGCCGGTCGAACCGCAGAGTCCGTTGCAGGCGGTTTTGCTCGGTCTGCCGCAGGCGTGTCCGGCGGTGGCTACGCGTCTTGACAGTGCGGCACTCGATCAACTGCGCGCGTTCTATCAACAGCAAGACTGGCTGCCAGTCTGGGCTGACAGTGGGCAATTGGCGGCCCTGCATGCGCAAGTGCAACTGTTGGCCGACGATGGTTTGAACCCGAAACGCTACCCGGTGGCGCTGACCGCACCGCAGGACGGCGAGCTGTGCGCCGACATCGAAATCAGCCGTTATTACCTGCAAGCCTTGCAGGATTTGCACTACGGCAGCTTGCTGCAAAAGCACTTCGAGCCTTTGTGGCATTCCGACGAAACGCCACGGGATCGTCAGACCGAACTGCTGGCAATCGCCGTGCCGGGCCTGCATGACGTTGCAGCGGCCTTTAATCTGGCGCGCCCGCAACTGGCGCAGTATCAGAATTTGCGACAGCTTTACGCCGCCCAACGCTTGCAAGCATTGCCGCACTGGCAGTCAGTCGGTAGTGGGCCGCTGCTGCGCCCGGACATGGAAGACAAACGCGTGCCGGAACTGGCGCAGCGGCTGTACAACGAGGGTTACCTGAGCAGCGTGGTCGGCACGCCGGACAACGCCTATCACGGTGTGCTGGTCGAGGCGGTGAAGAGCTTTCAGCTCAACCATTCGTTGCAGGCTGACGGCGTGGTCGGGCCGGGCACCATTGCTGAAATGAACATCAGCCCGCTGACGCGCCGCGAACAACTGCGGGTCAACCTCGAACGTTTTCGCTGGATGGCCCAGGATCTGGAACCCGATGGCCTGTTGGTCAACGTCGCCGCCGCTGAGCTGACGCTGTACCAGGACGGCCAACCGGTGTGGCAGACCCGCACCCAGGTCGGTCGTGCTGAACGGCAGACGCCGCTGCTCAAATCGCGCGTGACGCGCTTGACGCTTAACCCGACCTGGACTGTGCCGCCGACTATCTGGAAGGAAGACAAGTTGCCGGAAATCCGCAAGGATCAGACCTTCCTCAGCCGGCACAATCTGCAAGTCCTCGACGCCAACGGCTTGCCGCTGGCAGCGGAAGATGTCGACTGGGATCATCCCGGCAATATTCTGCTGCGTCAGGATGCCGGACCGCGCAACCCGCTGGGGCAGATGGTCATTCGCTTCCCCAACCCGTTCTCGGTGTACTTGCACGACACGCCGAGCAAAGCGTTGTTCGACAAGGGACCACGCGCGTTCAGTTCTGGCTGCGTGCGCGTCGAACATCCGTTGAAGCTGCGCGACTTCCTGCTCAGTCCCACGGAAAAGGCGCGCACCGACACCTTGCTCGCCACCGGCACTACGCATGAGTTCCGTCTGAGCAATCCGGTGCCGATCCTGATGACTTACTGGACGGCGCAGGTCGATAGCCAAGGGCGTGTCATTTACGCGCCGGACATCTACAGTCGCGACAGCGCGTTGCTCACCGGGCTGAATCGGGTGCATTGATCCGCTAAAGAGTGTGATTTGAAGTGCGCTTGGCGCGTCTAGCCCCAGTGTCCCCACAATCCCACGGGGCGTGACTGCGGAACCCGGCATGCAAGCGCTGTTGAACGAGATCCTTGACGCTGTCCGGCCCCTGATCGGGCAGGGCAAGGTGGCTGACTACATTCCCGCCCTCGGCACCGTGCCGCCCGAGCAACTGGGCATCGCCGTGTATGGCAATGACGGCGAAATGTACTGCGCCGGCGACGCCGATACGCTGTTCTCGGTGCAGAGTATTTCCAAAGTCTTCAGCCTCGTGCAGGCCATCGAGCATTCTGGCGAAGCGATCTGGCAGCGCCTCGGGCATGAACCGTCCGGCCAGCCATTCAATTCGCTGGTGCAGCTGGAATTCGAACGCGGCCGCCCGCGCAATCCGTTCATCAACGCCGGGGCGCTGGTGATCTGCGACATCAACCAGTCACGCTTCGCCGCGCCAGCATTGTCGATGCGCGACTTCGTTCGGCGCCTGTCGGGCAACCCGCAGGTGATGGTCGACGGCAAGGTCGCCGATTCCGAATACCAGCACCGCGCACGCAACGCCGCGATGGCGTATCTGATGCAATCCTTCGGCAATTTCCACAACGATGTGGAAGCGGTGCTGCGCAGTTATTTCAGCCACTGCGCCTTGCGCATGAGTTGCATCGACCTGGCGCGGGCGTTCTGCTTCCTCGCCAATGACGGCTTCTGCAAACACAGCGGCGAGCAGATTCTGACCCGGCGCCAGACTCAGCAAGTCAACTCGATCATGGCCACCAGCGGCCTGTACGACGAGGCCGGTAACTTCGCTTACCGCGTCGGTTTGCCGGGCAAGAGCGGCGTTGGCGGCGGCATCGTCGCGGTGGTGCCGGGGCAATTCACCGTGTGCGTGTGGTCACCGGAACTCAACGTGGCGGGTAATTCGCTGGCGGGCATGGCGGCGCTGGAAATGCTTAGCTCGCGGATCGGCTGGTCAGTGTTCTGAACCTGTGTTGCGTTGAGAGGGGCCAACCTATACATTTTCCGGCCGCCCTCAATATGGTGAATCCGCTCCATGTCTCTCGCGCTCGAACGTCTCGTCGCTGGCACGCCAATCCCTTTCGCCGGTAACCGCGTCACCGTGGTCAGCCCCGAACTGGCCGAGCGTTTCCGACCCGGCGATCACCTGCTGGTGGAGCAGGTGAGTGGCGAGTTGTTGTTGATTCCGGTGGTGGATCAGCAGGCGGCATCCGTGGCCATCGAGCGTGCGGCAACGGCTTTCACAGCGTTGTCCTCTGTGTCGGATGAAGCGATCAGCCGCTTCTTTGATCTGTTCGCCCAGCGTCTGGAAAGCCCGGACGCGTGGGTGTTGATCGAGGCCGCCAATCTTGCCGACATCGAACGCGCCAAATTGCGCGGTCGCTCCACCACGCGTCTGCTCGCCGATGAACGCATGCGCCGCGACATGATTGCCGGCCTGCGCGCCTGGCGCGATGCGCCGGCCACGCGCGGCAAAGTTATCAGCTGCGTCGAGCACGACGGCTGGAAGGTTGAACAAGTGGTGTCGCCGTTGGGCATCGTCGCCTTCGTGTTCGAAGGCCGGCCGAATGTGTTTGCCGATGCTGCTGGCGTTTTGCGCACCGGCAACACCGCAGTGTTGCGCATCGGCAGCGATGCGTTGGGGACTGCGCAGGCGATCGTCGCTCATGCGCTGAACCCGGCGCTGGCCGATGCCGGTCTGCCGGCGGGTGCGGTGTCGTTGGTAGAGAGCGTCAACCACGCTGCCGGTTGGGCGATGTTCGCCGATCGGCGCCTCTCTCTGGCGGTGGCGCGCGGTTCGGGGCGGGCGGTCAGTCAGTTGGGCAGCATTGCTCAGCAGGCCGGTACCGCCGTCAGCCTGCACGGCACTGGCGGCGCGTGGTTGATTGCTGATCGCGATGCCGACGCTTTGCGCTTTGCGGCGGTTGTGCGCAACTCGCTGGACCGCAAGGTGTGCAACACGCTAAACGTGTGCCTGATTCAGCGTGAGCGTGCGGCTGAGTTGGTGCCGCTGTTTCTCGATGCCTTGCAGCAGGCTGGCAGCGCTCGCGGTCAGGGCTGCAAGTTGCACATCGTCGAGGGCAGTGAAGGTTATCTGCCGCAGGATTGGCGCGACGCGACGGTCGAAGTTTATCGCGCCGAGGGGTATCAGACTGAAGCCCTCGCCGAGCCGTTGCCGGAAGGGCAATTGGGTCGCGAGTGGGAATGGGAAGAGACGCCGGAAGTCAGCCTGATGATCGTCGATGATCTGGATCAGGCGATTGCGTTGTTCAACCGCTACAGCCCGCAGTTCACGGTGTCGTTGATCAGCGAAGATCTGCTCGCCCATGAGCGCTTTTACCACGCGGTGAATGCGCCGTTTGTGGGTAACGGGATCACGCGTTGGGTGGATGGGCAGTACGCGCTGAACAAGCCGGAGCTCGGGCTTTCGAACTGGGAGAGCGGGCGCTTGTTTGCGCGCAGTGCGATTCTTTCGGGGGATGGCGTTTTTACGGTGCGTAGCCGCATGAGCCAAACAGATCTCACGGTAAAACGCTGAAAACACCGATCCTGTGGCGAGGGAGCTTGCTGCCGCTGGGCTGCGTAGCAGACCCAAAAGCGAGGGCCGCTACGCGCCCCAGCGGGACGGTGCGGCGATCCGACAAGCTCCCTCGCCACAAAGTGAGTGTTTCAGGCGGCATTGGTCGTTTGGGCGTACACCGCGCAAGTCGCCGGTTGTTCAGCCAGCGGCACAAAAGTGCGGCGGTCTGAGGACAGCGCAGCAATCGACCCGGTCTCGATGTCGTACACCCAGCCATGCAGATTCAGCAGGCCTTTCTCCTGCGCCAGGCGCACGCTCGGATGGGTCTGAATGTTCGCCAGTTGCGCGATCACATTCTCGCGCACCATCGAACTCAATTTGGCCGCGTCATTCGCATGTGGCCGGGCTTCGTTGACCACTTTCGCCGACTCGGCATGTTGCAGCCAACCGCTGACCGCGGGCAGGTGATCCATGCATTTGCACTGCGCGATGGCGGTCATTGCGCCGCAATCGGAATGTCCGCAGATCACAATGTCAGTCACGCCAAGCACCGCTACTGCATATTCCACCGTCGCTGAAACACCACCCGGATGCGGGCTGTAGGACGGCACGATATTGCCGGCATTGCGAATCACAAACAGCTCGCCGGGTTCTTGTTGGGTCAACAGTTCAGGCACTACACGGCTGTCGGAACAGGTGATGAACAAGGTGCCGGGGTGCTGCGTCGTGGCCAGATGTTTGAACAGCTCGGTGCGCTGCGGGAATACTTGGTTCTGGAATTTCAGGAAACCGTCGATCAGGGCTTTCATGTGCGTGTCCTCTTGGAAAGTAGGCCCGCACAGAAAGTGCGGGCCAGTGCAGATCAGAACGGACGCAGCGGCAGGAACTTGCCGTCGAGGGTGACCACGGCGCGCGAGCCGCCTTCCGGGTCTTCGACTTTCTTGATGTCGAGTTTGAAGTTGATCGCGCTGATGATGCCGTCGCCGAACTGTTCGTGAACCAGCGCTTTGAGGGTGGTGCCGTAGATCTGGATCATCTCGTGGAAGCGGTAGATGGTCGGGTCGGTCGGCACGCCGTCGAGGCTGCCGCGCAGCGGGATGATTTGCAGGGCGGCGACGTCGGCGGCGCTCAGTTCCAGTTTGTCACCGACCACTTCGGCGGCGGCTTGCGGTAGCGGGTGCTGGCCGAGCAGGGCAGCTGTGACGTAAGCCACGCTCAGACCGGTGCCGTCCGCGAGATCCTGCCACGAAAGTTTTTTCTGTGCTTTGGCGTCAACGGCGCGGGTGGTCAGGGCGATGCGGCTGTCGTTGTAGGCTTGGGACTGGTGCATGGTGTCGCTCCTTTCGGGGTTGGCTTGCTGTGTGGGGCTGATCTTCTGCTCAATCATCCATAGCGTCCAAGACCGATATACAATGCCGCGCATAAGTCCTGCCTATAGATGGTGATCACATGCTGCTGCGACATTTGCGTTATCTGCTGGCCGTCGCCGATCACGGCGGCTTCACCCGCGCTGCCGAAGCGTTGCATGTGTCGCAGCCGACCTTGTCGCAACAGATCCGCCAACTGGAAGAAAGCCTCGGCGTGAACCTGTTTGACCGCACCTCCCGCTCGGTCAAACCCACCGACGCCGGTCAGGCCTACATCGAATGCGCGCGCCGGGTGCTGGTGGAACTGGAGGCGGGCAAACGCGCGCTGCATGATGTGAAAGATCTGACCCGCGGCACGCTGCGCCTGGCCATGACGCCGACATTCATGGCGTATCTGGTCGGGCCGTTGGTGCGCGATTACGTGGTGCGCTATCCGGGGATTCATCTGCAGATTTTCGAGTTGTCGATGGACGACATCGAGGCCGGGCTGGCGGATGATTCGCTGGATATCGCCATTGCGTTTACGCCGGTGCGTAACCCGGACGTTGAATGCATTCCGGCGTTTGTCGAGACGTTGGGCGTGATGGTCGGGCGGGAGCATCCGTTGTATGAGCGTGCCGCGGTGCTGACGCCGGATGATATTGCGCAGCTGGATTTCGCCTTGCTGGCGCCGGAGTTCATCACGCGCTTATCGATTGACGAGTATTTCCGGCAGCACGCGATAGCGCCGAAGGTGCAGATCGAGGTGAACTCGGTGAGCACGTTGCTGGAGGTGATTCGGCATGCGCCGCTGGCGACGATGTTGCCGGAGGCGATTGCCACCGAGGATCGCGCGTTGCGTCGGCTCGTGGTGACGGGGGAGGCGCCGCAGCGCGGGGCGGCTTTGTTGCGGCGCGGCGGGAATTATCACAGTGCGGCCGCGTTGGCGTTTGTGGACTTGGTGTTGGAACGAAACCCGTGAGCAACGCTGTTCACGTGCAGCGAAAGTAAAAAAGGGCCTGCTCCATATTGGAAGCAGGCCCTTTCTGTCAGTTAAGTTCTAACTCAGCAAAACCGATCAATCACCCGAACTTCACCCTTGTTCTGCAGCGAGTCCCACGCCTGTTTCAGCGTTTGCAGAACACTCCCGATGAAATCCTTGTCGGCTGCGGCTTTTTTGCCGACATAACCGTGGCCGCGACGGTACATCTTCAGGCGGGCCGCAAGGTTCTGGTGGTTCTGGTCGAACTCGGCCTCGCCGGTGTGCGGCGACAGGCAGTCGATATGCACTTGGCCCGACTTGCTGATCCAGAGAATGTGGCTGTCGTGGCTGTCTTTTTGCGCAGCGAACATACGAGCCAGTTCTTCGATGGTGGGTTGATTGTTCAGATTCATGATTTTGCCCTTTGACCAGTCTGGTGATCTTTCAAAGTTGATTCGCTAATACAGGTAGCCCATCGGTTAGTTGATCCCTGGCACCGAAACCAGGACGTCAGCGCTCGCCCGCTGGAAGTACGGGGTCATGCTTCTGTTGCATGTAGTCGTGTTGAATAACTGCTACGCAATAGCGTCACAACGAGGAGAAGCAGCGAAAACCGGGAGGCTCCTTGACGACATTTACCGTGTCGACCACAAGCGTCTTGAGAATTTTCGCCAGCGCTTCTCGTCCTTGTACTGGACGTTCAGGCCAGGTCAGCTTCTTCAATCTGCCTTGTGGGCAGCGTGTATCCGGAAAAAACAACTCGGCGGTCAGACGAGTTTGCTCAAGCGTGTTACCAGTGCTCCCGATCGGGGAGACGTCTGCATCATGCAAAAGCAAAACGATGCCGTCAACGGTTTTGTAGTGATTATTTTCAAGCACTACATATTGTCGGACAAAGTCATTCTGGAATGAGAAAAGTTGCCCTCAGGCAACAGGAGCGGGGCTTTGCAGGCAGTAGAACGTGCACGGGTAACCGTCGACGGATTTTTCATGCAGAGTGAATTCGCCGCCGCTCAAAGTCGGGATGAGCCCGGCCCAGAAGCGCTGTGCCGGAAGGTTGGCGTCGATATGGAATATTTGCCATTGACCGGGGATTCGGCTCAAGAGGGCAGAGACGACAAACTGCGCGACGCCTTGGCCACGAAAGCGTCGGGTAACGAAAAAGTAGCCGATGTTGTGTTCGGCGCCGTCGAGGTGGATGTCGTTATCCACGGTCACGAATCCGGCAAGTTCGCCGTCAACTTTGATCAGGAAGGGTTGGGTGGCAGGTTGGCGCCAGTAATCGAGTTTCGGCTGGATGCTGAAGGACCCATGTTCGCCAAGTTTCAGCGGCAGCCATTGGCTGAAGTCGTACATGTAGAACTGCATCAGGTTTTCGATAGTGTCCAGTTCGTCGCGCTGGGCGGGGTGCAGTTCGATGTTGGGCATGTTTGTGAACCCCCGGGCTGGCGACGACAGAAACAATAGTGTGAATCGGGCTCCTGTGGCGAGGGGATTTATCCCCGTTGGGTCGCGTAGCGGCCCGTTCTTTGCCTAAAAACTTGGGACTGCTGCGCAGTCCAACGGGGATAAATCCCCTCGCCACAAGGAGCTCCAAGCGCTACTTCGCGGGGCGCTTGGCGGTGGTCGTGGTTTTGCGTCGGGTGGACTTGCCTTTGTTTTTCCACGGCGCGCCAGCCTTGCCGGCCGGTGGCGGGCCGCTGATGGTCAGGCTCAACCCGGAGCAGCGCGCCACCTGCTTGCTCATCCACGCTGCTTGCTTGGTGACGAACTCTTCCAGACTCATCTCGCCGCTCTGCACCATGTCCAGCGCCTGTTCCCAGATGGCTGTGGTGCCGGGGTCAGCAATCGCTCGCGGTACCGCGTCAATCAGGCTGAATGCGGCAGGCGTGGCGGCAAGGGCCTTGCCGTTCTTCAGCAGATAACCGCGATCCAGCAGCCCCTGAATGATCGAGGCGCGGGTGGCTTCGGTGCCGATGCCGGTGGTGTCCTTGAGTTTCTGCTTGAGCAGCGGGTCTTGCACCAGTTTGGCGACATTCTTCATCGCCTTGATCAAGTCGCCTTCAGTGTAGGGCTTGGGTGGCTGGGTCCACAGATCCTTGAGCTTGACCTCAGCCACCGCGCACTCGGCGCCTTCACTCAGGGTCGGCAAGGTTTGCGGTGCCGGCGCCTCACGCCCCTTGGCTGGCGCCAGTGCTTCGGGCAGGGCGCGTTTCCAGCCGGGTTCGACGATCTGCTTGCCGACGGCGCGCAACGCTTCACCGGCGCAATCGAAATCGGCCTGAGTACGATCGTATTCATGATTGGGCAGAAACTGCGCCAGATAACGCGCGCGAATCAGTGTGTAGACCGCGCGGTGCTTGCCGCTCAGGCGCTCGAGGTTTTTCGCGGCAGCGGTGGGGATGATGCCGTGGTGGGCGCTGACCTTGGCGTCGTTCCAGGCGCGGGAGCGGCGCTGTGGCTGCAGATGCTCGTGCAACGCTTGAAGGCTCGGGTCAGCCTGACGCAGGGCCGCGAGAATCCCCGGCGCTTCGCTGTGCTGACTCACCGGCAGATAGCCGCAATCACTGCGCGGGTAGGTGATGACTTTGTAGGTTTCGTACAGTGCTTGGGCGACATCGAGAGTTTCCTGCGCGCCGAGGCCGAGTTTCTTCGAGCAGACTTCCTGCAAGGTGCCGAGGTCGAAGGGCAGGGGCGCGACTTCGCGCATACGTTCGGTGCGCAGTTTGATCACTCGGGCACTGGCGGCGCTGCTCATGGCCGCTGCGGCTTGCTGGGCCAGCGCCTGATTGAGGCAGCGATCCTGATCGTCACAAACATCGTTCGGTGCGCGCCATTGGGCGGTGAACGACGTGCCATCGTGCAAAAGCTGCACGTCGATCGCCCAATACGCCACCGGCACGAAGTCAGCGATGCTGCGGTCACGATCCACCACCAGCCGCAAGGTCGGGGTTTGTACCCGGCCCACCGGCAGCACCCCTTGATAACCGGATTGCCGACCGAGCAGGGTGAACAGCCGACTCATGTTCATCCCGATCAGCCAATCCGCCCGCGAGCGACCCAGCGCCGAGTGATAGAGGCTGAAGGTTTCCGCGCCGGGTTTGAGTGCAGCCAGCGCCTTGCTGATCGACGCTTCGTCCAGCGCTGACAACCACAGCCGGCGAATCGGCCCGCGATACCGGCAATGCTCGACCAGTTCCCGGGCGATCATCTCGCCCTCACGGTCGGCGTCGGTGGCGATGATCAGTTCGCTGGCCTCGCCGAGCAGGCGCTTGACCGCTTTGTACTGACTGGCAGTACGCGGCTTGACGGTCATTTTCCATTTGTCCGGGATGATCGGCAGGTCCGCCAGCACCCAGCGCTTGTAGCGGGCGTCGTAGGCGTCCGGCGGCGCAGTTTCCAGCAGGTGGCCGATGCACCAGGTCACCGTGACGTCCGTTCCCAGCCAACAGCCGTCGCCCCGGCGCTTGGCACCGAGTACGGCCGCAATATCCTTGGCCTGGGAAGGTTTTTCACAGAGGTACAGCCGCATAACCACCATCGTCGATCATTGCCCGCAGAGGCGCACAGAATGGCTGGTGTTGTGTCGATGGGCAACTTTTATCTGTATGGATATACAGATAAAACGTTGCCGATGATGACGGTCGCGTAGTGGCAAAAAGGGACGCAGGGCTGCGCTATCGAGAAATTAGTTAGCGCCATGTTTCCCGCTGTGTCAGGTTCGAACCGCCTGAAAAGGGCGAGTGACAGGACGATCTCGCCAGGAGATCGCCGTGGTCTGTCGGATCCTGACTACTTTGAAACAAGGACGTACACCATGTCTCAACCTTCCTCCCAAGCCACTAGCGCGTTCACCGCAGTCGACACGTTCAGCCACCTGTATGACCGTGGTACCGGCACCGTCAACGGCAAACCGTCATTCACAGCCGATCAGGCCGCCGACGAAATCCTGCGCAAAGGCATGTCGTGGCAAGACAAGAATGGCGACAGCAAAATCGATCTGAGCTACACCTTCCTGACCGAGAAAAATTCCAACTACAACCCTAAACTCGGCAACTTCAGCGAATTCAGCGCTCAGCAAAAGGCTCAAGCCGTGCTGGCCATGCAATCGTGGTCGGACGTGGCCAACGTCACTTTCACTGAGGGCAAGGGCGGCGACGGTCATATGACCTTCGGCAACTATGACGTCAGCACCGGCGGCGCAGCGTTCGCTTATCTGCCACAGGGCAGCGCTTACGACGGTCAGTCCTGGTACCTGATCAACGACAAATATCAAGTCAACAAGACGCCGGACACCAACAACTACGGGCGTCAGACCCTGACCCACGAAATCGGCCACACACTCGGCCTGTCACACCCGGGCGCCTACAACGCCGGTAACGGCAACCCGACCTACGCCGACGCCAAGTACGCCGAAGATACGCGCGGCTACAGCCTGATGAGCTACTGGAGCGAAACCAATACCGACCAGGATTTCAGCAAGGACGGCAGCGGCGCCTACGCTTCGGCGCCTCTGCTGGATGACATCGTCGCGGTGCAGAAACTCTACGGCGCCAACTTCGAAACCCGTGCCGATAACACCGTATACGGCTTCAACTCGAATGCCGACCGCGACTTCTACAGCGCCACTTCGGCATCGTCCAAAGTCGTGTTCTCGGTGTGGGACGGCGGCGGAAACGACACCCTGGATTTCTCCGGTTTCAGCCAGAACCAGAAGATCAACCTCAATGAAGGCTCGTTCTCCGACGTCGGCGGTCTGGTTGGCAACGTTTCGATTGCTCATGGCGTGACCGTGGAAAACGCCATCGGCGGCGCGGGCAATGACTTGCTGATCGGTAACGGCGCGGCCAACGATCTGATTGGCGGCGCGGGCAACGACATCATCTATGGCGCGGGTGGCGGTGATTCGCTGTGGGGCGGCGAGGGTGCAGATACTTTCGTGTTCGGCGCGGCGAGTGATTCGACCATGACTGCACCGGACTGGATCATGGATTTCACCAGTGGTCTGGACAAGATCGACCTGTCGGGCATTGCCGGGTTTGCCAATGGCGCAGCTTCGCTGAACTTCGTCAGCGGCTTCACCGGCCACGCGGGCGACGCGATCCTGACTTACTTCGAACAGACCAACCAGACCAGCCTGATGATAGATCTGACCGGGCAGGGTTCGGTGGACTTTGCGGTGGGTGTGGTGGGGCAGGCGGTGGCGACAGATATCGTCGCGTGATCTGAAACCAAAAAACCGCAGCTTTCACAGGCTGCGGTTTTTTTATGTAGCGAAAAACCGTTCGGCTGTGAACCCGACGAGATAGCCGCGCATGAGTTATACCTGAAGCGCTGCCTTCGCCGCCGTCAGGAGAAACCGATGAAAACTTCCGGTCCCAGTCCCGTCATCACCATCGCCGAACAACCAGGTTGTCTGCTGGTGAAATTCCACGGCATTCAGGTCGCCGCCTCGGCCCGCGCGTTGGTGCTGCTCGAAGCCAACTATCCGCCGGTCTACTACGTACCGCGCGAAGACATCGATGAAAAATACTTCGCGCGCACCGATCACACCAGTTATTGCCCGTACAAGGGCGACGCCAGTTACTTCAGTCTGCAAATTCCGGGGCATGAAGGGGCGAATGCAGTGTGGACTTACGAAAACCCGAAAATCTCCGTCGATCAGATCAAGAACTATGTGGCGTTCTATCCGGATCAAGTGAAGTTTGAGTTGTTAGAGTCTGAAGTCTGACTTTCTCAGCGATGGCGAGGGAATTGCTCCCTCGCCATCTGCTCATGCTTTAGTTCTTGTCGAGATCGATATTCTTCGTCTCGCGCAGAAAGATCATCCCCACCACCAGACTCACGCCGGTAATCAACACCGGGTACCACAGCCCGTAAAAGATGTCTCCGGTGTACACCACCAGCGCAAACGACACGGTCGGCAGGAAACCGCCGAACCAGCCGTTGCCGATGTGGTACGGCAGGGACATCGAGGTGTAGCGGATGCGCGTCGGGAACAGCTCGACCATCAGCGCCGCGAGCGGGCCGTAGCACATCGCCGAGATGATGATCAGCGCCACGATCAACGCGACGATCATCGGTTTGTTGATCTGCTGCAAATCGGCCTGTTGCGGGTAGCCGGCGAGGGTGATTGCGCCGCGCAGGGCGGCCTCGTCGAAGTTGTCGAGTTTGACGTCGCCGACGCTGACTTGCACCGCGCTGCCGGCAGGTGCGGCGACGCTGGTGTAGGGCAGGCCGGCTTTGGTCAGGAAGGTTTTGACCTTGTCGCACGGGCTGTCAAATTTGGCTTTGCCCACCGGGTCGAACTGGAAAGTACAAGTCGCCGGATCCGCCAGCACGGTGATCGGCGCCTGACGGCTGGCCTGATCAATCGCCGGGTTGGCGTAATGCGCCAGAGATTTGAAGATCGGGAAGTACAGCGCAGTCGCTAGCAACAGGCCAATCATCAGCACCGGTTTGCGCCCGACCTTGTCCGACAGCCAGCCGAAAATAATGAAGAACGGTGCGCCGATCACCACGCTGATGATCAGCAAGGTGTTGGCCACCGCCGGGTCCATTTTCAGGAACTGCGTGAGGAAGAACAGCACGTAAAACTGCGCCGCATAAAAGGTCACTGCTTGCCCGGCGTTGATGCTGAACAGCGCGATCAATACGACTTTAAGGTTTTCCCATTTGCCGAAGGATTCGCGGATCGGCGCCTTCGAGGTTTTGCCTTCCTCTTTCATTTTCAGATAGGCCGGCGACTCGTGCAGGCTCAGGCGAATCCAGGTGGAAATGCCCAGCAGCACAATCGACAGCAGGAACGGAATGCGCCAGCCCCAGACCTCGAACTGGTCGCCAGTGAAGTAGCGGCAACCGAGCACTACCAACAACGACAGCAGCAGACCGAGGGTCGCGGTGGACTGAATCCAGCTGGTGTGGAAACCGCGTTTGCCGATCGGCGCGTGTTCCGCCACATAGGTTGCGGCGCCGCCGTATTCACCACCGAGGGCCAGGCCCTGAAGCATGCGCAGCACCACCAGAATGATCGGCGCGGCGATGCCAATGCTGGCGTAGGTCGGCAACAGACCGACGCAGAAGGTTGCGACACCCATCAAAATGATCGTCGCGAGGAACGTGTACTTACGCCCGATCATGTCGCCCAACCGACCGAACACCAGCGCACCGAACGGCCGCACGATGAAGCCTGCGGCGAATGCCATCAGCGCGAAGATGAACGCCGTAGTGTCGTTGACCCCGGCGAAAAACTGCTTGCTGATTACCGCCGCTAACGCGCCGTAGAGAAAGAAGTCATACCACTCGAACACCGTCCCCAGGGACGAGGCGAAGATGACTTTGCGGGTGTCGGGACTGGTTTCGGCGCTGCGCACGCCGTCCAGTGGCTGAACATGTTCTGACATATCGGTATCCCTCACAGTGATTGTTTTTGTTGTTCCACTGGTGTTGCGTGTCCGTGAATCAGATGCGAATCCCTTGTGGGAGCTGGCTTGCCAGCGAGGGCGATTGATCAGCCAACATCAATGTTGAATGTCATACCGCCATCGCGGGCAAGCCCGCTCCCACAGTGACCGAGTTAGCTGTTAAAGGGTTAAGAATCAGCTGCGCCGCCTTCTCGGCAATCATCAGCGTAGGCGAACACGTGTTGCCCGAGGTGATGCGTGGCATGATCGACGCATCGGCGATGCGCAGACCGGGCACGCCATGCACGCGCAACTGCGCATCGACCACGGCGTGCGCGTCATTGCCCATGCGGCAAGTGCCGACCGGATGGAAAATCGTCGTGCCAATGGTTGCCGCGGCTGCATGCAATTGTGCTTCGGTTTGCAGGTCGGCCCCGGGCAGATATTCCACAGGTTTGAACGCTTGCAACGCCGGCGCGCTGACGATCCGCCGGGTCAGACGAATCGCATCGGCGGCCACGCGCAGGTCTTCGGGATGGCTCAAGTAGTTGGGCTGAATCAACGGTGGGTCCTGCGGATTGGCCGAGCGAATCTCCACCCGACCCCGACTCTGCGGACGCAGATCACACACCGAGGCGGTGAACGCCGGGAAGCTGTGCAACGGCTCGCCGAAGCGCTCCAGCGACAGCGGTTGCACGTGGTATTCGAGATTGGCCGAGGTCTGTTCCGGCCCGGAGCGGGCAAACGCACCGAGCTGACTCGGCGCCATCGACAACGGCCCGCTGCGGTCATACAGATAACGCAGGCCCATGCCCATTTTGCCCCACACGCTGCCAGCAATCTGGTTCAGCGTGCGCGCGTTTTCCAGTTTGTAGATCAGGCGCAATTGCAGGTGATCCTGCAGATTGCCGCCGACCCCCGGCAACTCATGCACGACGCCGATTCCGAGTTTTTCCAGCAGTGGGCGTGGCCCGATCCCGGAACGCTGCAAAATGCTCGGCGAACCGACGGAGCCGGCGCACAACACAATCTCCTTGCGCGCTTTGAAGCTCCTGACCGCACCTTGCCAACGGGCGCTGACCGCTGCTGCGCGACCGTCGGCAAACAGCACTCGATCCACTTCAACATCGGTCAACACCGTGAGATTGGCCCGATGCCGAATCGGCTTCAAAAACGCCTTCGCCGCATTCCAGCGGATCCCGGACTTCTGATTGACCTGAAAGTAACCGCAACCCTCGTTGTCGCCCTGATTGAAGTCATCAATGCTGGCGATGCCGCTTTGCTCGGCGGCGCTGCGGAACGCATCAAGAATCGGCCACGACAGGCGCTGACGCTCAACCCGCCATTCACCCTTGTCGCCATGAAATTCAGCGGCTCCGGCGAAGTGGTTTTCACTCTGTTTAAACAGCGGCAGCACGTCATTCCAGGCCCAGCCCGGATTGCCCTCGGCGGCCCAGCCGTCATAGTCCGTGGCCTGACCACGCATGTAGATCATGCCGTTGATCGACGAACAGCCACCCAGCACTTTGCCGCGCGGATAACTCAGCGCGCGGCCGTTCAGGCCCGGTTGTTGTTCAGTCTTGAAGCACCAGTCGGTGCGCGGATTGCCGATGCAGAACAGGTAACCCACGGGGATGTGAATCCACGGGTAGTTATCGCGCCCGCCAGCCTCCAGCAACAAAACGCGCTGCCGCGGATCAGCCGACAGCCGATTGGCCAGCAAACACCCGGCCGGCCCGGCGCCGACCACGATGTAATCGAATTCATCGAGGGAAGTCTGCATTCCCTGACCTCACTTATTGTTTTTGTTGTCGGTCATCCTAGTTGTTAGCTTTCGGCAAAAGAATGTTAGTTTTTGCGCAGCCGCTGTGCGTTTTCAGACAGCGTTCACAGACCATAGCTGACAAGGACAAGCGATGTTCGACTGGAACGACCTGCGGTTTTTTCTCGAGTTGCAACGCAGTGGCCGATTACTGACTGCCGCGCGTCGCTTGAACACCACCCACGCCACCGTCGCCCGGCACATCGAGGCCATCGAAAAAAGTCTCGGCACCGCGCTGTTCGTCCAGCACGCCCAAGGCTATGAAATGACCCCGGCAGGGGAGGCGCTGCTTAAACACGCCGAGGCCATGGAAAACGTCGCGTTGCTGGCTCAGGAAGAAATCACCCAGTCGACCGCGCCGCTGGGCAAGATCCGCGTCGGCGTGACTGAGGGTCTCGGGATCATGTTTCTCGCCAGTCGCATGACCGGATTGTTCGAGCGCTATCCGGGTCTGGAAGTGGAACTGGTGGCGGTGCCGCGCTTCGTCAGCATCCTTAACCGCGAAGCCGAAATCAGCATTCATCTTGAGCGCCCGGCGGCGGACATGCTGGTCACGCGCAAACTCACCGATTACCGACTGGCGCTCTATGCGAGCCGCGCTTACCTCGACAGTGCGCCACCGTTAGTGAGTCGCGAAGACCTCGGGCGTCATGCGTGGATCGGCTATGTCGACGACCTGCTGTTCAGCCAGGAACTGATGTTTCTCAACAGCTTCTGCCGCAACCCGCGCGTGGTGTTTCACAGCACCAGTGTGATTGCCCAACAGCAAGCAGCGCGCTCGGGTCTGGGGATCGCAGTGTTGCCGTGTTACATGGCGGCGGCCGATCCGGAGTTGGTTGCGTTGCTGCCAGATGAGGGCATCGAGCGCAGCTACTGGATCAGCACACGCCGCGAATTGCACAAGTCCGTGCGACTACGGGTAGTTTGGGATTATGTGGTGGGATTGTGTGAGGCAGAGCGGGGGTTGTTGCTGGGGGCAAGCGTTTAAGCTGCCACCCGCGAACGCTGTGGCAGGCTGATCAAATTGCTCGAACAACCACTCAACCCCGCTTCGGCAACTTCCAGTCCGGCCGAATAAAGTGGCACGTATACCCATTCGGAATACGCTCAAGGTAATCCTGATGCTCCGGTTCCGCTTCCCAGAACGGCCCTGCCGGCTCGATCTCGGTAACCACTCGACCTGGCCACAACTTTGAAGCGTCGACGTCGGCAGCGGTGTCCTCGGCGATGTCGCGTTGCTGTTCGTTGAGGTAGTAGATCGCCGAGCGGTAGCTGGCGCCGCGGTCGTTGCCCTGACGGTTGGGGGTGCTCGGGTCGTGGATCTGGAAGAAGAACTCGAGAATCTGTCGGTAGCTGATCACGGCGGGGTCGAAGACGATTTCGATGGCTTCGGCGTGGTTGCCGTGGTTGCGGTAGGTGGCATTCGGCACATCGCCGCCGGTGTAGCCGACGCGCGTTTGCAGCACGCCGGGATAGCGCCGCAGCAGGTCCTGCATGCCCCAGAAGCAGCCGCCGGCAAGAATGGCAGTTTCGGTTTGAGTAGTCATGATGTGTGCTTCTCCCGGGAATGTTCGGTGTAACCACTGTTATGAGGGCGCATTGAGCAATTCCAAGATCGAGCGCCGCAATCAGTCGCCACGTTTGAGCCTTATGCAGTGATGATCTCAACCGCAGTGCTCGCCAAGCGTTCTCCATTCACCATCACATGAATCGCGTGCCGCCCTGCATGGTGCTTACGTGTGGTGAAGTCCTTGATCACCTGACGACGCTGTACGCGGTCCGTCGTGAAGGCCGGCAGAGTCAGAGCCTTGAGCTTGAACACTTTCGCTGAAGTGCTGCCGTTAGCCTTCACATAGTCAATTGCATAATCAATCACCAGTCGCTGATCCACCGGCACCAACGACCGTACCGCGAACGACAACGTAATCGACTCCCCGAGCCGGACCACCGCCGGCGCTACCTGTACATCCAGCAACTCGACCTCAGCCTTCGCCCCCGCGCCCATCACCGTCAAGGCGCGCAAATCCCCCTGCTTGATCAAGCTTCTTAACGCATGCTTGGCAATCCACGCCGTGTGCTTGTTTTCTAGCGACCATCCCTCAACCGTGTCGAGCACCCAGTCGGGGTGAACCTTGGTGACGTCATTCAAATGATTGGCCACCGATTTGCGCACATACAAACTCTCATCCGCCTTCAGCTGGTTGAGAATTCCTGCTGCCAAACTCGGATCTGCCTGCACCGCGTCCAGGCGAAAAGACCATGGCAAACGCGGGCGACTACCCTCACTGGCCAGACGCCGAACGTGGTGATTTTCATCCCGCGCCCAGTCATGCATAAGCTCCAGCGACCGCTCCAGATCGCTGCGCAGAAAATACCGGACAGCAAATTCGGACGATCCAAACGCGGTGAAGTATTTCAACGCTTGCATCGATGTATCGAATGCATGCGCGCCATAGCTCGCCACGTAGTGCGGCAAGCACATGCTGACGAATCCGCTGTTCAGCCGAGGGGCGAGGGCGCGCAGGACCTCGAGGGAACCTTCGTAATCCAGCGGCAGCACCGTGTGCAGGCTTTCGCTGACACGGGCCATGCGTTGCATCACCGAGAGTTCGGCCAGTCCATCACTCGCATGCTTAAGAAATGCCTTGGCGTTGAACGCCGGGTACACAGCGCTGGTTTCCGTGGCGATGTGTTGCAGCCGCTCGACGTTGAAGATTTCTTTCAGGGCCGGGGCTGCGGTTTCCTTTACGCTCATGGTCAGGTCATCGGGGTGCTGATGAATGCTTCTACACCTTCGGCGTAAGCGCTGTATCGGGCGATGCGCGGAAAGCGTTCGGCGTCGATCTGATCCGGGACTACGAGATTGGTGAAACTCCAGGCGACGGCGAGACTGATGCCGTCCTGTTCAAGAGCGCCATCGGTGGGTAACGGCTGTTTTTCCAGTTCATGCTCAAGAGCGGTAAGCGCGGCGGCAAGTTGGCCTTCAACGCGTTCGACCCACGGCTGATATTGAATATCGGCAGGACGCAGGTTGCGTTCGTAATAGAGCTGAACGGCTTTTTCGCAGGCGGCGAGGCTCAGGCCGATCAGGCGTAGGGCTTTTACCCGCTGGTTCAGGTCGCCGGGCAACAGGCTTTTGCCCGACAGGGCTTCCAGATAGTCGAGGATCAGCGTCGAGTCGATCAGCACTTCGCCGTCGTCAAGAATCAGCGTTGGCGCCTTGACCACCGGGTTGATCTGCTGGAAGCGTTCGAAATGGCGGAACACCGACACCGGGTCATGCTCCAGTTCGATGCCGAGACACTTGGCGGATATGGCCACGCGGCGCACGTAGGGCGAGTCGAGCATGCCGATCAGTTTCATGACGCGTTCCTTCAAGTCGAACCGGAAAGACATAACCTAGCCGAGCCTGAGGTAATTGTCAGTCTTCGAAGCCGACCTGCTCGTGAATCTCCTCGACCTTCAAGCCCAACCGATACGCCACCGCAATAAACAGCGCCTGGCACAAACACAACGTGGCGCTCAACGAGCGAAACGCAAACGAACTGCCTTCATTCACCAGCAACACGCTGTTCGCGCCTTTGGCCACGGGTGACAGGTTGCTGTCGGTGATGATCAGCGTGTTGGCTTGTTGCTGTCGGGCGTAGCGCAGGCAGTGTTGGGTCTCCTTGGCGTAGGGCGTGAAGCTGATGGCGATCACCAGATCCTGCGCGCGCACGCTGCGCATTTGCTCGCGATAGCTGCCACCGAGTCCCGAGACGAGGTGCATGCGCTTATTAGTGTGTTGCAGGTTGTAAACGAGGTAGTCGGCGACGGCGAAGGAGCGGCGCACGCCGATCACGTAGATGTTGTCGGCGCCGACGATCAAGTCGATGGCAGTCTCGAACGCTGCGTCGTCGAGTTCCAGTCCCAGCCTTTCAATGCCCGACAGGGTGGCACCGATGCATTCGCGGGCGAGGTCGCCGTCGCTGGCTTTCTGCGTCTGGTTGGCGATCATGCTGCGCACGCGCTGCTGATAGTTCTGCACCGGGGTGGTTTTGTCGGTGTAGGCCTCACGGAACAGTGCCTGCATTTCGCTGAAACCGCTGAAGCCGAAACGCTGGGAGAAACGCACGATGGCCGAGGGGTGCACTTCGCACTCACGGGCGATGTCGCTGATGCGGTCGACCATGATCCGGTCGCTCTGCTGGCTCATGTAGCTGGCGACGCGTTTGAGCTGACGCGGCAGGGCTTCGTATTCCTCGGTGATCTTTTGCAGCAGGCGATGGGCGGTGATCGGGGGGCTGGCGAGGGCGTGCTCGTCGTTGGCCGGCTGATCGGGGCGGGACATGGAAAATCCTTCTGGCTGAATCTGGAAAGCAAGGGGGGTGGCCCTGAGAATAGGCGGGCCGGGCGGAATCGAAAGGCCGTCTGCAGACAAAATGTGTAGCGCCATCCCGGCTGAATCGATGCACCGCACGCGCCGTATGGCCAAAATATTTGCGATAAACCTGCTCGCCGTCAGCCGTTTGTCTTCTATATACAGCCGCTCGACTGAATTTCTTGCTATAAACGCACTCCGATGACCGCTAACAGGCCTGCGTCAGAGCAGTTTCCGGGCTTTGTCGGACAAATTCCCTGTATTTACAGTTGCTGAGGCCTCAATCGGGCCTTAGACTGCCGCCCCTCGTAAATTGAGTGCCGGGTGGCGTTTGCAATAAACGATGCCTTTTCGACGACCGGGCACGGTTCGCCGAAACGCTCCCTATTTCGCCTTAATGCACGTTTTTTTATAGAGATATCAATGACAAAGGACAAGTTGCTGGCCATGCCGGCAGATGACTACATGAATGCTGAGCAACATGCTTTCTTCCGCGAGCTGTTGCAGAACATGAAAGTCGAAACCCACGAGCGCATTGAGCAGAACCGTATCGCCATCGAAAGCCTGGACACCCCGGCTGACCCTGCGGACGCGGCATCGGTTGAAGAAGAGCGCACCTGGCTGGTAAACGCGATTGATCGCGACCAGCGCATGCTGCCGCAGCTCGAGCAAGCCCTTGAGCGTATCAAGGAAGACAGCTTTGGCTGGTGCGATGACAGCGGCGAGGCCATCGGCCTGAAACGCCTGCTGATCAGCCCGACCACCAAGTACTGCATCGAAGCTCAAGAGCGTCACGAGCAGATCGACAAGCACCAGCGTCAGGCCTGATTTCTGCGACGACCCATACACTTGGGTCGTCTGAACAAGATCGCAGCCTTCGGCAGCTCCCACAAAGAGCCGCCGGGGCTGCGATCTTGTTTTTGCTCGTGCGCAAAAAACCACGCTGTTGTATTGACCTGCCACAGACCCACGACTAACGGATCATGGATAATGGCGTTGTAGTGGCGCTTAATGCAGCCACAACAATGAGAACAGCGTGGGGTGACGAAGATGACGAGAGATGGATCTCTGGTTGGGGCTCTGCCTGCACCAGTGCTTTTGCCGAAAAACCGCTGGCTGACGCCGACCCTGCAAAGCATCGCGCTGATGCTGTTGCTGGCCGGGATGACCCTGGGTGGCTGGTCGCTGTATATCGGCATGCCGGTGGCGGTGCTGATTGTCTGGCTGCCGCGCCTGCGCTCCCGTGCGAACCGCGCTGTGCAATCTGCCGATAGCGGTAGTGCGATGTCCGAGCTGACGCGCGATCTTTCCTACACCACCAGTCATAACGCTCTGTCAGCTGCCGGTGTGGCGTTTTCCGTCAAGGAGCTGGCGGGAAAACTGCAATCGCAACTCGATGCCGCTGCGCAAATCGTCAATAACGCTGAAGTGATGATCGCCACCGAGCAGGCGACTTCGCAGCTCAGCCGTGAAGCTTTAAGTGCTGCCAGCGAAGCGCATCACAGCAGTGCGGCAGGGCGAACCGAGTTGGTTGGCTCCATTGCGCTGATGCATCAACTCAGCCAGCGTGCCAGTGCCAGTCGCGAAATGATCGAAGCCTTGAGCCAGCGCAGTGACGACATCCAGCGCGTGACTTTGGTGATTCAGTCGATCGCCAGTCAGACCAATCTGCTGGCCTTGAATGCCGCGATTGAAGCGGCGCGGGCCGGTGAGCATGGTCGCGGGTTTGCGGTGGTGGCGGATGAAGTACGTGGGCTGGCAGCGCGCACGGCGACGGCTACTGGCGAAGTGGGCGAGATGGTTGCCGACATTCAAAAGCGCACCGCGCAAGTGGTCGAGCAGATCCGCCAACTGTCCGATGATCTGCACACCGGTGTCGAGCAGGTCGAACACACCGGCCAGCATCTGGAGAATATCGCGCTACTGGCGGCAGGCGTGGAAGGTCAGGTCAGCGAAATCGCCCGTGGTGCCGAGACCAATCGCGAACAACTCGACAGTCTGTTCATCGCCATCGAGCAGATGCGCAGCGATCTGGCGATCAGCGATCAACAGACCCGACGTCTGGCCGAGGCGGCGGTGCAGATGGAAGGGCAGGCCGAAACCATCAGCGAGCGTCTGGCTGAAGTCGGTCTGGATGACTATCACCAGCGCATTTATGACTTGGCGCTTGAGGGCGCGAGGCAGATCACAGCGCGGTTTGAAGCCGATGTGGATCAGGGGCGAGTCAGCCTCGAGGACTTGTTTGATCGTCAATATCAGCCGATTGCCAACACGCAACCGCCGAAGTTTCAGACTCGCTTCGACCGCTACACCGATCAGGTGTTGCCGGCGATTCAGGAACCATTGCTGCCGCGCCATGAGGGGCTGGTATTCGCCATCGCCTGCACGCAGCAGGGTTATGTGCCGACACACAATCAGCTGTTCAATCAGCCGCTGACCGGCGATGCGCAGGTCGATAGCGTGAACAATCGCACCAAGCGCAAGTTCGCTGACCGCACCGGCATTCGTTGCGGCAGTCATCAGCAACCGGTGCTGCTGCAGACCTACACCCGCGATACCGGCGAACTGATGCACGACCTGTCGGTGCCGATCATGGTCAAGGGCCGGCACTGGGGCGGTTTGCGTCTGGGCTACAAACCGCAAAAGCCGCGTTGAGGCATTGTTGCTTGAACTGCAATCAGTCCGTGCACGGCGGTCGCTGTCGGCGACAGCCTGCACTGATCGCGGTTATGTGCCGTCGTGCAGACGCACGTTCAGCTCATCGACTACGATCGCCTCCTCACCGTCAGCCCGTAACCACTCTTTGAGAAGTTGAGCCTGTTGCGGGGTCCAGAAGTCGGCATCGATCAATTTGGTCTCGGCATCCAGCGGGTGCGATTCGATGAAATCATCAATGGCGGTGCCCTCAGAAGGCAGTCCCAGTTGATCGAACAGGGTCTTCAGATCATAAGTAGGCAATTGCATCATGTGCTCCTTTGGCAGACGCCGGGGTGGCGCGGTCAATCTCTCTTTCATCTGAGGCGGTCACTGGCCAGGAGTTCGATCTGCGATTCAAGCGCGCGGGCGAGAGCGCAAGCCTTGTTGTGATCTTCGCGGAAACCTCTGACACGTCCGGTGGAAATTTCCTTGATATGAAAGAAACCAATTCCGGCTGGAATCACCTGAAACAAGGGCGGTTGACCGCATTGATCCTCCGCGCGCAGCCCTTGCAAACCTTCGATATGCATCGTTAAAGGGGCGCTGGCTTTGGCGTTTGCGGGCAAAAACAGATGGCTCAGAGTGCACATATGAAGTCCTTTTCATGGATTGGCCCGCATTTACAGGCTGTTACGGGTAGTCGCGAACAGCGTCGCTGCTCTAGAATCGCCAACAGCGGTTGACGGCATGGCGTTATCTAAAGCAATTTTTTGCCTGCGATATGTCGGAAACGTGCTTTTCTTACTGAGTTTTTTCCCTAAAGTTTGTAGTCAGTTTCTCTGGCCTGCATGGAAGCGCGGTTCTTCAACATTTGGAGAACGTCTTTGTGGGTTTCGCGAGTGACATTCCAGTAGTCTTGGGAACCTCGCGATGAATCGGCACTCTGCTCGGTTCAGGTTTTTATTTGATTGATTCGGTAACACCGTCGGCCTGGCCGTTATTTCTGCCGTGCGCGCTTTTCGCGCAGGCACTCTTTTCAAGTGTGGGGATGTTTCTTTGGCAGTCAGTAACCTCGATATGCATGCTTTGTTCGTGCTGGGTGATTTGCGTGCAAAGCTGGTCAAGCTGTTCCAGTCGCGTTTTGTTTACATCACCGAGCAAAACGCCGAAGGCATTTACGTTGCCGAGATCGACACTGAGTCGGCGTTGGTGGTCGACGACAAGCCGGGTCTCAAGCTCAAGGTCGGTGATCACTTCAGCGCTGCAGTCCTGCCCAGCCGTGAAGGCGGCAAGCTGGATCTGCGCTTTCGCGAGATCAAACTGACGGTTTATGGTCTGGGCGATTACGCCTTTGTCACGACTGCCGATGGTCAAGCGATCCTGTTCAAGGAAGGCCACAGCGTGGTCACCGTGTTCGCTGCAAACGAGCAGTTGCAGGAAGGTCTGACCAAGACTTTGAAAGCCGTGACCGCCAAGGCGGCCAAGTGGCGCAAGGGTGAACTCGTCACGTTCAAGGCCAGCGAGTGAGCCGCGCCGATTTCCATTTGCAGAATCTCGACAGCGCCCGGGTCGAAGCTCAGCGACTGTTTGCTGCCAAGGCCGACATGCAGGGCGCCTGGCTTGGCTGGGTCGCATCGCAGATCTACAGCTTGCAGCCGGCGGAGTACGCCAGCATGGTCAGACGCGAGCTGCAAAGCTTGAAGGAAAAGTCTGAAACGTAACCTCGTCCGCAGCATGCCCCGGAAAAACCAGGAACCTCGTCTACAGTCAGTTGACTGAGTATTCAGAGGCTTGCGGTCTTCTGTCAGGCCATCCTGCTATTGCTGTGAACAGCACGAGGTGCAAAAGCATGAACGGATTTCGACGGTTCCTGGCTGCCTGTCTGGCCACGCTGGGCGTGTTGGCGGTGGTGCCAGCGGCGAATGCTGCGCCGGCGCCCATCCACTTCGCCGACCTGAACTGGGAAAGCGGCAGTCTGATCACCGATGTACTGCGCATCATTGTCGAGAAAGGCTACGGCCTGCCGACCGATACGCTGCCGGGCACCACCATCACCCTGGAAACCGCGCTGGCCAACAATGACATTCAAGTGATTGGCGAGGAGTGGGCGGGGCGCAGTCCGGTATGGGTCAAGGCTGAAGCCGAGGGCAAAGTCATCAGCCTCGGTGATACGGTCAAGGGCGCGACCGAAGGCTGGTGGGTGCCGGAATACGTGATCAAGGGCGATCCGGCCAAGGGCATCAAGCCGCTGGCGCCGGATCTGCGCAGCGTCAGTGATCTTAAGAAGTACAAAGACGTGTTCAAGGATCCGGAGAATCCGAACAAGGGGCGCTTCCTCAACAGCCCGATTGGCTGGACCTCGGAAGTGGTGAACAAGCAAAAGCTGACCGCCTACGGGTTGCAGGACGACTTCACCAATTTCCGCAGTGGTTCCGGCGCGGCGCTGGATGCCGAGATCAGCTCATCGATCCGCCGTGGTAAGCCGGTGCTGTTCTACTATTGGTCACCGACGCCGTTGCTCGGTAAATTCAAACTGATCCAGCTCGAAGAACCGCCGTTCGATGCCGAGGCGTGGAAGACGCTCACCGATGCGGATAACCCGAATCCGAAGCCGACGCGTTCGCTGGCTTCGAAGTTGTCGATTGGTGTGTCTGCGCCGTTTCAGAAGCAGCATCCCGAGATCGCAGAGTTTTTCAGCAAGGTCGATTTTCCGATTGAGCCGTTGAACAAGGCGCTGGCCGAGATGAGCGAGAAGCACACGGCGCCTCGCGAGGCCGCGGTGGCATTCATGAAGGCGCATCCGGATGTGTGGCAGGCGTGGGTGCCGAAGGATGTGGCGGACAAGGTTTCGGCTGATCTGAAATAGCAGGTGAGGCCGCTGGCCTCATCGCCAGCAGGCTGGCTCCCACAATGGAATGTATTTCCCTGTGGGAGCCAGCCTGTTGGCGATGCTTTTTAGAAGCTGGTTTGTACCGCTAGCTCGAAGGTGCGCGGTGTCCCGAGGTAATACGCCGGCGATACGTGCGCAAACTCGGCATACACCTCATTCGTCAGGTTGCGCACCCGGCCAGTCACGGTGGTGTGCGAATCCACCTTGTAGCTCAGGAAGCTGCCAAACAACGTGTAAGACGGCACGGTCATGGTGTTGGCATTGTCAGCAAACACCGACGCCACGTACCGCGCATCAACCCCTCCTTGCCACTTCGGCGAAAAGTCGTAGGTCAGCCACAGATTGCCAACCCGATCCGGCACGTTGGTCGGTGTATTGCCCTTGCGCGAAACCACCACGCCAGCCGCGTTCTTCTCGTTGAATTCGTCGTACTGTGCATTGACCCAGGCGAAATTGCCCTCTGCCAGCAATTTGTCGGTGAGGCGCAGCGAACTGGCGATCTCGATCCCCTTCGAAGTCTGTTGGCCGACCGGAATGCTGCTGGTCGGATCCAGCGGATCAGTCACGGCGAAGTCCTTGCGCTCGATGGCGTAAGCAGCAACCGTCGCCGAACCACGTCCATTCAGGTAGTCGAACTTGCTGCCTATTTCCCATTGTTTGCCGGTCGAAACATCGAAGTCCTGCGTGCCGCTCGGCTGTTCGGCGGCGGTGCTGTATTGCACATACACATTGGCTGAAGGAATGAATTGATACGTCAGACCGACGCGCCCGGTTACCGGCTCCCAGCTGCGTTTCATATGGCGCGGGTTGGCAGCGGTCACCGTGCGGTGGTTAGTCACGTCGAGGTCGATGTCGTCGTAGCGCAGGCCGGTGAGCAGCGCCAGCTTGTCGGTCAATGCCAGGCGGTTTTCGGCGAACAACGCTTTGGTCGTGACCTCGTTGGTCTTGTCGCTGACGAAGCCTGGTTTGGTGCCGGGAATGTCATAGAAATGCCCCGGTCGATAGTTGTTCGGGTCGACACTGTTCGCACCTTTGATGTTGAGTGGCGAGTTGGTGGTCTGGCTGACCTTGTACTCGAAGCCGCCGGACCAAGTGGTATCGAGGCCGAACAGCGTGTTGTCATGGCGCAGTTCGAACTGGTTGCCGTTCTGTTCACCCTGATGCCGAACCTGGTAGGCAGTGGAGCGATTTACCGCGCTGTTGTCGGCGTTGTATTGGTAGGTTTCGAGGTTGCGGTAATCGCGCTGGCTGTCGAGGTGGTACAGGGTGTTGCGCAGGGTGGTGCTGTCGTTGATGCGGTAGTCGATGATCGAGCGCAGCCAGATAGTGCGTTGCTCGTAGCGCCCGTCCTCGACGTTGTAATTGTTGAAGCGGTTGTGCTTGTCGATCTTCAGTTCGCCAGCCTTGGGATTGAGCACTGGCGTGCCCCAGTACGGACTGTCTTCCTGTTCGTCCTGATATTCCACGGCGAGGGTGTGCGACAGGCTCGGCGTCAGGTCGCTGAGCAGTGAGAACGCGACACTCCATGCATCACGCTCCTGCCGATCGATGTAGCCGTTGCTGGTGTTGTGGCTGACGTCGAGGCGCGCGTAGTGCTGTACGTCGGCGCCGGGTTCGGTGAGAGCATGATTCAGGCCGAACGCGGTTTCCGTGGTGTCATAGGTGCCGTAGCTGATTCGGCCTTCGATGGCCTGCTCGTCCCGGGTCGCGAGTTTGGTCACGTAGTTGAGCGAACCACCCACCGAGCCTGCGCCGTTGATCAGCGAGGACGGGCCGCCGACCAGTTCCACCCGGTCATAAATCCACGAATCCACGGGCCGTGCCAGTCCGCCGGAGACGTTGATGCCGTTGAACATCTGCGTGATCTGACTGCTGGTGAAGCCGCGATAGGAAACGAACCCGCCAAACCCCGGCGGGGCGCTGGCGTTGACCCCGGGCAGGGTGTTGGCGGCGTCCTGAAAGTTCTGCGCGCCATGGCGTTCGATGTCGTTGCGGTTGGCGATAGCGACTGAGGCGGGGGTCTCACGAACGCTAAGACCGAGGCGTGAGGCCATGCCGCTGGATTGCTCGAGGCTCAAACCCGGTTCAGCAGCGGATTCGCCATCAATGGTGATTGGCGCCAGATCCACGGTGGATTGCGCCCAGGCGTTGACGGACAGGCAGCCGCACAGGCTCGCCAGCAAGGTAAGTTGTTTCATCGTTTGAATCCTGAATGCTTGTCTAGGAGTCAGGGCACAGGCGAACGCCGCGCGTTGGCGCAGTGGGCTGACAAATCAAAAAGGCAAAGACACTCAGGCGAGCGGCGGGGCGCGCGGGTTGGCCGAAGGCCAGATGAAGCGGGCAGGCAGATCGGGGCTGACAATCAGCGGCAGCGGCGGGCTGTGTTGTTCCGGCAGGATCGCCAAGGTCAGGCTGGAGTTGAATGCCGGGCCCATGCCGCCGGTGGAACACAGCGGACAACCAAAGGCCTTGGCCAGCGTCGGCAATTGTTCTTCAGAAGGATTGCTGGCGAGCGGCGCCTGGGTGCTCGGGTCGACAGCGCAGAACTGGCCGCCGATACCGTTGAGCTGCATGCCGACCATTTGCCCGTGACCGATGCTGCAGGCGAACACGTTGAACAGGACGCAGCAATAAAGCATCCAGGCCAGTAGTGAACGATCGGAACGGGAGAATTTCATGGGGCGGCACTTTACCCCACTGCCGGCCGGTCGTGCACATCAAAAAAAGCCGACTAGGATAGTTTGTTCAAATCCCTTTCAAGGATTCTCGACCATGACCTTTGTGTTGGCTCAATGGCTGGTGACGACTTTCGCGGTAATCAGTCTGGTGCATGTGTACTGGGCGCTGGGTGGGCAGTGGGCGGCGGTGGCCGCGGTGCCGCAAATTCCGGTGGAGGGCGGTGGGCCGAAGTTGCGGCCTGCGTTCAAGCCGCGTGGCTGGATGACGTTTCTGGTGGCGGCAGCGTTATTGGTGATTGCGCTGCTGGTGTGTTTGCGTGTCGGGTGGTGGTTGCCGGCGGTGCATCATTCGGCGCTGCAATGGGTGATCAGCGCGATTGCGCTGTTGATGTTTGCTCGGGCGATTGGTGATTCGAATCTGGTAGGTTTTTTCAAGGAAGTGAAAGGCTCGCGGTTTGCCCGGCTCGACACTTGGGTTTACTCGCCATTGTGTCTGGTGTTGGGAGCCGGGTTGTTGGCGGTGGCTTGGGTTTGACCGGTTAGCTACCGGTTTCAGTGCGCCGGCTACTGACTTCCGCCGGCACGTCGTCGCCGGCCATGCGCTTGCGGAACAACGCCGCCCGCGCCAGCAGCAGCGTGGTCACTGGTACGGTGATCGACAGCAGAATCGGAATCAGCCAGGCGTGAAACACCGGGCCGGACTTCAGCGCGGAAAAACAGATGATCGAGGCCAGCGCCACGCACCAGGCGCCAATCGTTGAAGCCAGCGCCGGCGGATGCATACGCTGGAAATAATCCTTCATGCGCAATAAACCGACCGCACCGAGCAACGCAAAAATACCGCTGAGTACCAGCAGGATCGCCACTGGAATTTCCACCCACAGAGACAGTTCCGCGTTCATTCGATCACCTCGCCACGCAGGAGGAATTTCGCCAGGGCAAACGAGCCGACGAAGCCGAACAGCGCGATCAGCAGCGCCGCTTCGAAGTAGGTGTCACTGGAATACCGAATCCCCAGCGTCAGCATCATCAGCATGGCGACGATGTACAGATAATCCAGCGCCAGTACCCGATCCTGCGCCGACGGGCCTTTGAACAGGCGGATCAGCGTCAGTACCATGGCCAGAGAAAACAGGAACAGCGTCAGCAGGATCGCGTTCGACAGCAGCGGGCTCATTCGAAAATCTCCATCAACGGTCGCTCGTAAGTGACCTTGAAGTGCTGGATGAATAGCGCCTCGTCATCCAGATCGAAAACGTGCAACAGCAAGATGCTGCGATCCAGTGCCAGCTCCGACCACACGGTGCCGGGAATCACTGTGGTGATCATCGACAGCGCCGCCAGACCGTTGGCGTCACGTAAATCCAGCGGTACCTTGATGAAGCGCGAGCGCGGCGGGCGGCGACCAGCATTGAGTACGCCCCAGGCCACGGCAAGGTTGGAAGCGATCACGTCGCGCCCGACCAACAGGAACAGACGCAGGATCACGCCCGGGCGGCGGATGCGCACCCGTTGCGGGCGCAACTTGCGCATCATCAACGGCGCGCAGAAGCCCAGCACGGCACCCAGAAGGATGTTGCCGGGGCTGATCGACACGTTGAGTACCAGCCACAGCAGCCACAGAGCCAGCGACAGCCATGGTGCAGGAAACAGACGCTTCATGGCTGCACCTCGAGCATCGCGGCTTTGGCTTCCGGACTTGGCACCACGCGGGTGCCGAGCACCGCCATCACGTACTGCTGCGGATTATTCAGCGCATCGGCGGCTGCCTGGGTGTAGCGCAACAGCGGCTCGGCCTTGAAGGTAAGAAGGATGCTCAGACCAAGTAGCAGGAAGATCGGCGCGCATTCGAGTTTGCGCAGCAGCGGCGATGGGCGCTCTTCAGGCGTCCAGAAACGCTGGATGCCCAGGCGGGAGAACGCCATCAGCGAACCCAGCCCCGTGAGAATCAACAGCGCCAGCAACGCCCACGCTGCATTCGAGATCGGCTCGTCTGCACCGAGACCCAAAGGATTGAGCAGGGCGCCGATCAAGCTGAGCTTGCCGATAAACCCGGACAGCGGCGGCATGCCGATGATCAGCAGCGCGCAGGCAATGAAGCTCAGGCCGAGGAACGCCATGGTCCACGGGATCACCTGGCCAACCACGGCTTTCTGCTCGTCGTCGAGGTTGATGCCTTTGGGCGGTTGCAACGACTCCTGTGGACGCGGCAGGTAACCGCCTTCATCTTCCAGCGGGATTTCGTTGGCCGAACGCGAACGCTCGATCAACTCGGCCAGCAGGAACAATGCACTCAGTGCCAGAGTCGAGCTGACCAGATAGAACAGCGCCGCGCCGATCAGCTTCGGTTGGGCGAAACCCACTGCCGACAGCAGAATCCCCGCCGACACCAGAATGCTCAGGCTGGCCATGCGTTCCAGTCGCTGCGCGGCAATGATCGCCACGCCCGCGCAAACCATGGTCGCCATACCGCCGTAGATCAGCCATTCACCACCGAAGTACGCCGACGCCCCGGCCTGGCTGGAGAACAGCAGCGTCCACAAACGCAGCAAGGTGTAGACGCCGACTTTGGTCATGATCGCGAACATCGCCGCCACCGGTGCACTCGCCGAAGAATAGGCTGGCACCAGCCAGAAATTCAGCGGCCACATGCCGGCCTTGGCCAGGAACGCTACTGCCAGAATCCCTGCGCCGGCGTGCAACAAGCCACGATCAGCTTCCGGTACCAGCGGAATCTTCAGCGCCAGATCGGCCATGTTCAATGTGCCGGTCACGCCGTAAATCAGCGCCGCGCCGATCAGAAACAGCGACGACGCCAGCAGGTTGATCGAGATGTAATGCAGCCCGGACGACACCCGCGAGCGCCCCGAGCCATGCAGCAACAAGCCGTAAGATGCGGCGAGCAACACTTCAAAGAACACGAACAGGTTGAACAGATCCGCCGTCAGGAACGCGCCGTACAAACCCATCATCTGAATCTGGAACAGCGCGTGGAAACTCGACCCCGCGCCATCCCAGCGTGCCATGGCGAACAGCAGCGCGCTGACGCCGATGATCCCGGTCAGCACCAGCATCAACGCCGACAATCTATCGACTACCAGCACAATGCCGAACGGCACCTGCCAGTTGCCCGGCAGGTACACGCCGATGGAGCCGGGAACGCCTGTGGTCTGGGTCCATTGCAGCAGCAGCACCGAAATGAACAGGCCGAGCAGACTGGAGAACAGATTGATCTTGGCCTTCAGCGGTCGGTGCTTTTCACCAAGCATCAGCATGATCGCGGCAGTCAGCAACGGCAGCAGAATCGGTGCGGCGATCAAGTGGGTCATCGCCATCATTCTTTAGGCTCCCGGCCGTCTACATGGTCGGTGCCGGTCAAGCCACGCGACGCCAGCAGCACCACGAGGAACAGCGCGGTCATGGCGAAGCTGATGACGATCGCGGTGAGTACCAGGGCCTGCGGCAGCGGATCGGTGTAATTGAGCAAATCCTGCGGCACGCCGTCCTTGATGATCGGCTCTTTGCCGATAAACAGGCTGCCCATGCTGAAGATGAACAGGTTGACGCCGTAAGACAGCAGGCACAAGCCCATCACCACCTGGAACGTCCGTGGCCGCAGGATCAGCCACACGCCAGACGCGGCGAGTACGCCGATGGCGATTGCGATGACTTCTTCCATCAGACGGCTCCTTTGGTGGCGACGGATTTGGGCAGGGATGCAGTCTTGTGACCACGCACCGATTGGTGGGCGAGGGCGGTGAGGATCAATAATGTCGAACCGACCACCACGCCATACACGCCGATGTCGAAGAACAGCGCACTGGCGACGTGGATGTCACCCAGAATCGGCAAGCTGAAATGCCAGGTGTGCGTGGTCAGGAATGGATACCCGGCGACCATCGCGCCGAGGCCGGTGGCCGTGGCGAACAGCAGACCGGTGCCCATCCAGCGCAGCGGACGCAGGCTCATTTGCGCCTCGACCCACTGCGTGCCGGCGACCATGTATTGCAGGATGAACGCCACCGACATCACCAGACCGGCAACGAAACCGCCGCCCGGCTGATTGTGCCCGCGCATGAACAGGTAGAACGACACCACCAGTGCAATCGGCAGCAGCAGGCGCACCAGCACTCCCGGCACCATCATGAAACCGAGCGCGGTGTCGCTGGCCGAACGCGGGTTGACCAGGTCGGTGACCACGTCCGGTGCGAGCAGGCGTTGCTGGGCTGGCAGTTGCAGGCTTTCTTTCGGTGGGCGGAAACGCCGGAGCAGGGCGAACACGGTCAGCGCCACCGCCACCAGTACGGTGATTTCGCCGAGGGTGTCGAAACCACGGAAGTCCACCAGCATCACGTTGACCACGTTGCTGCCGCCACCCTCGGGCAGCGCACGGCTGAGGTAGAACGAGGAAATGTCGTTCGGCGTTTGCCGGGTGAGCATCGCGTAAGACAGCAGCGCCATGCCGGCACCGACCGCAATCGACAACAGCAAGTCACGCAGACGTCGGACCTTGGCCCTGCGCACGCTGCTCGGCAATGGCGAGACTTCTTCGATACGTCGCGGCAACCAGCGCAGGCCGAGCAGGATCAACACCGTGGTCACCACCTCGACCACCAGTTGCGTCAAGGCCAGATCCGGCGCGGAGAACCAGACGAAAGTCACGCAAGTCATCAGCCCGCAAACACTGACCATGGTCAGGGCGGCGAGACGGTGGTACTTGGCTTGCCACGCGGCACCGAGGGCGCAGGCAATCGCCAGCAGCCACAAGGTCACGAACACAATGGAGCCGGGAATCTTCGGCCGGTCGCCCCAGCTCAGGCTGCTGTGCAGCATCGGGATCAGCCCGGCGAGCACCGCCGCCAGCACCATCAGGAACAGCTGCGATTGCAGGCGTTTGGTGCCGATCCGCCGTTCCAGACGACGGGCCAGACGCATCATCACTACCAGACTGCGCTCGAACATGCGCTTGCCATTGAGGCGCCCCGCCAGCGGCGGGTACTTGAAGCGCCCGAGTTTGAGCTGTTTGCGCAGCAACAGGTACAGGACGATGCCGCCGGACATGGCGATCAGGCTCATGATCATCGGCGCATTCAAGCCGTGCCAGATCGCCAGACTGTATTCAGGCAGCACGCCGCCAACCACTGGCAGCGCGGCCGCGGCGAGTAGCGGGCCGACGATCTGCGCCGGGAAAATCCCCACCAGCAGGCAGGTGAACACCAGCAGTTCCACCGGCGCACGCATCCAGCGTGGTGGTTCGTGGGGTGTGTGCGGCAGGTCGGTGGCAGTCGGGCCGAAGAACACATCAACAGTGAAGCGCAGCGAGTAGGCAACGCTGAACATGCCGGCGATGGTCGCAACGATAGGCAGGGTCATTTCCACCCACGCCGTGGCGTTGATGAACACGGTCTCGGCGAAGAACATCTCTTTCGACAGGAAACCGTTGAGCAGCGGTACTCCGGCCATCGAGGCGCTGGCGACCATCGCCAGTGTCGCGGTGAACGGAATCAGTTTGAACAGACCGTTAAGCTTGCGGATGTCGCGGGTGCCACTTTCGTGGTCGATGATCCCGGCAGCCATGAACAGCGAGGCCTTGAACGTCGCGTGGTTCAGGATGTGGAACACCGCAGCCACAGCGGCCAACGGGCTGTTCAGACCCAGCAATAAAGTAATCAGGCCGAGATGGCTGATGGTCGAGTAGGCCAGCAAGCCTTTGAGGTCGTTCTGGAACATCGCGCAATACGCGCCGAGCAACAGCGTACAGGCCCCCGCACCACTGACGATGTAGAACCATTCTTCACTGCCCGACAGCGAAGGCCACAAACGCGCAAGCAGGAACACCCCGGCCTTGACCATGGTCGCCGAGTGCAGATAAGCCGAAACCGGAGTTGGCGCCGCCATGGCGTGGGGCAGCCAGAAGTGGAAGGGGAACTGCGCACTTTTGCTCAATGCGCCAATAAGAATCAGAGGTAGGAGAACAGGGTAGAGGGCATGTGCGCGAATCAGATCGCCGGCGGCCAGGACCTTGTCGAGGTCATAGCTGCCAACCACATGGCCGAGAATCATGACCCCCGCCAGCAGGCATAATCCTCCCGCGCCGGTGACCATCAGCGCCATGTACGCGCCACGGCGGGCATCGTGGCGATGGTGCCAGTAACCGATCAACAGGAACGAGAAGAGGCTGGTCAGCTCCCAGAAAAATACGATCTGGATCAGGTTGCCGGAGATCACCAGCCCGAGCATCGCGCCCATGAACGCCAGAAAAAACGCGAAAAAACGCGGCACCGGGTCATCCGGCGACATGTAATAACGCGCATACAAAGAGACGAGAGTGCCGATGCCGAGCACCAGCATCGAGAACAGCCAGGCGAAGCCGTCCATGCGGAGAACGAAGTTCAGGCCGAGGCTGGGAAGCCAGACAAATTCTTCGCGGATCACGCCGCCATCGGCGATTTGCGGGTACATCATTGCAACCGAAACGGTGCCGATCAGGGCGACCAATCCGGCCAACAGGGATTCAGCGTTACGCGCGTTGTGCGGCAGCACGGCTGCCAGACAGCTGCCCACAAAAGGCAGAAGCAGTAGAACTATCAGGGACATAGGCTTCTAATCTGCGGAAGTTTGTGAAGCATCATACGTGCCAGCTCCCGGATCGCCAAACGCGAGGATGTCTCAGAATCCTACAAAGTAGTCTCGAAATGCTTGATTCACACTGTTTCAACGGCGTGTTTATTGCTCGGTTTCACGACTCAGATCTTCTTCGCTGTCCGCGACAACCTTACCCTTGGTCTTCAGCTCACTGACAATCACCGCCGCCACAATCAGCCCCGCACCTACCAGCGCAATTGCCGGCAGCCGTTCCCCGGCAAGCCGTCCGACGATGCCGGCCCACACCGGTTCGCCGGCATAGATCAACGTGGCTCGGGTCGGCGAGACACTTTTCTGCGCCCAGTTCATCGCCACTTGAATCGCCGCACTCGCTGCGCCCAGCCCCAGCGCGCTGCACAACAGCAGCCAGGAGAAATCCGGAAGCACTTCACCAGTCGGCACCACCATCAGAAACGCCAGCACTGCGGTTACGCCCAGTTGCACCACGGTCACCCGGCGCACGTCGACTTGCCCGGCATAGTTGCTGATCAGGATGATTTCGGCGGCAATCGCGATGGCGCTGATCAGCGTGGCGATTTCACCGGGGCTGAAATTCAGCGCAGCACCCGACGGCCCCGACAACAACATCAACCCGGTAAACGCCAGCATGATGCCGATGCTCGGCATCAACCCTGGACGCCGCCCCAGCACCAGCCATTGCAGCAGTGGCACGAACGGCACGTACAGCGCGGTGATGAACGCCGAATGACTGCTCGGGATGGTTTGCAAGCCAACCGTCTGCAAGCCATAACCGAGCATGATTGCCACCCCGATAAAGGCGCCGGCCTTGAATTCGAACAGCGTCAGTTCGCGCAGGTGTTTCCACGAAAACAGCGCGACGATGCTCGCTGCTGCAGCAAAGCGCAGCCCGACAAAAAACATCGGGCCGCTGACGGTCATCGCGTGCTGCACCAGCAAAAAGGTGCCGCCCCAGACCATGGTGATCAACACCAGCACGCACTCGGCTTTGCTGAAACGAGAGAAATGAGAGGAACTGGCTGTCGTCATGAACTTGCGCACTTTTGCAGAGGAGACGCACAATGCGCCAAATGTTGCGCAGTATACTGCCCAACCCCAGCCAGTGAGCAATATAGTGCACAAAGATTCTGTTCAACGCGCCTCGGTCCTGCAACACGTCAGCCACAATGTGCGGCGCCTGCGGCATGCCGCCGACATGAGCCAGACCACTCTCGCGGAAAAATCCGGGGTCAGCCGCCGGATGCTGGTGGCGATTGAGGCCGGTGAGAAAAATGTCAGCCTGACCACCCTCGACCGCGTCGCCGAAGCTCTCGAAGTGGCCTTCAGCGATCTGATTCAGGCTCCGGACAATCGCGATCCCGGGCGTATCAACGAAGTGGCCTGGGCTGGCAGCATCCCCGGCAGCAAAGCCGTTTTGCTGTCCAAAGCCGTCGCCACTCGCGCGGTCGAACAGTGGGAATGGTGCCTGCAACCGGGCGAAATCTATCCCTCACAACCGGACGCCGAAGGCTGGAGCGAGCAGATTTTTGTCTTCGAGGGTTGCTTGACCCTGATGCTCGGCGATCAACCGCAGCACATCGCCGCGGGCGAGTTCTACATGTTCGCCAGCAATCAGCCGCATTCCTATCGCAACGACGGCGAGGTCGCGGCGCGGTTTGTGCGTAATGTAGTGGTCTGATTGATTGAGCCAACACTGAACAGCGAGAAAGGCATGAGCCAAACCGCAGACGCAGTATTTCGCCACGCCGACATCCTGATCATCGGCGGTGGCCTCAGCGGCACCCTGCTTGCGGCGCAGTTGCTGCGTCTGCCCGGTCGGCGGCAAATCCTGATCATCGAACCGCGCGCCGAGCTGGGACGCGGTGAAGCCTACAGCGCCGTGGAGTTGGGCCACACACTGAATGGCAACGCGGCGCGTATGAGCGTCGATCCGGACAACGCCGATGACCTGACCCACTGGCTGACCGCGCACATTGCCGCTGGCGGCTGGCCAGAGTCGGATCAGCAACACGTGCCGATCAGCGAACTGTTCCCGCCGCGTGGCCTGTTCGGCGTTTATGTGCAGCAACGTCTGACCGAGGCGCGGCAGGTTGGCGCTGCAAACGGTTCGACAGTCGAGCACGTACGAGCCGAAGTTGTGGATGTGCAACTCACCGTTGATTCAGTGCTGCTCACTTTGAGTGACGGCCAGCATCTGCAAGGCTCCCAAGCGGTACTCGCCACGGGCATGTTCCCCGCCGCGCGCACGCCGCAGAAACAATCCAGCGGCCTCAACGCCGCCGCCCTCGATCCGTGGGATGTGGCCGCCATGCGCAAGCTCGATCCGCAATCGACGGTGCTGATCATCGGCTCCGGCCTGACCATGGTCGATGCCGTGGTCTCGTTGGAGCAAGCCGGTCATCGCGGGCCAATTGAAGTGTTTTCGCGTCACGGGCTATTGCCGCATGTGCGTCGGCAACCGCCGGCATGGGCGGATTTCCTCGCCGAAGATCACAGCATTCGTTCGCCACGCGAGTTGTTGCGCGAGTTACGCAGGCAGTGCCGGGACGCCAGCGCCCAAGGCGTCGACTGGCAAGCGCCGCTGGACACGGTGCGCGCGCACATCGGCCGCTTGTGGAACCAGGCGACTGACGTGCAGCGTCGCCAATTCGTACGGCATGTGCGGCCGTGGTGGGAAAGTCATCACCATCGGTCGCCGCCGCTGAGTGCCAAGCTGGTCGAGCGTCTGCACGCGCAGGGTCGATTGCGAATTCAGGCTGCGTCCTACAAAGGCCTGGAGCCGCCTTCGATGGACGGTGTGAGTATCCGCATCCGCCGTCGCGGCGAGACTGAAACCTGCGTGGTACAGGGCGCCGCGCTGATCAACTCCAGTGGTATCGAATACGACTGGCGCCGCGTCGCACGACCATTACCGCAGCAATTGCTGGCTCGCGGACTGGTGCAACCGGGGCCATTGGCGCTGGGAATTGCGGCGGCGGTTGATGGCGCGGTTCTCGATACTAACGGACAAGCCGCTAGCCGTTTGTTCGCCATGGGCCCGCCGTTGCGCGGAATGTGGTGGGAAAGCACCGCCGTGACGGATGTGGCAGCACAGGCCAAAGCATTGGCCGCACGCCTGGTTCGCTGAACCGCAAATACAACAAACCCCGCATCGGCGGGGTTGGTTTTTTCTGGCGGTTCAAGCCATTGACTCAGTAGCGCTGATATTTGGAACCGAACTCAGGGCGGTTTTCCGCGACGTACAGTTTGGTTTGCTCGGCGTTCTGTTGCAGATTGACGCTGCCTTTCCGTTCGGTGTCGATGCCGACGGTGTCGACGTTCAAGGTACCGGACTGGCCAATAGTAGCAGCTGCAATCACGGGGGCGCTGGCGTGTGGGGCGGCGATGGCGGAGGTGGCGCCGATCAGCGAAACGATGAAGCCCAGGGCAATGATGTCTTTCATGATGTTGCTCCAAAGAGTGGGGAGAAGATGGAGCCCACTCTATGGCTGGAGCGTCGAGATGAAAAAACACCCTTGCGCATAGTCGTTATCGAAGGCGTTGATGTGCGGTCAACGCCTTGGCCGATCCTGGTCGGAAAAGTTACGCCACCACTTGATAGCACGGCACATACGCCGCGCCGCCCGGCAGTTTCATCCGGTGCTGCGCGACGAAGGCTTTGAGCAGCGCATCCAGCGGCTGCATGATCGCCGCTTCGCCACGGATCTGGTACGGCCCGTGTTGCTCGATCAGGCGGATGCCCATGTCCTTGACGTTGCCGGCCACAATCCCGGAGAAAGCCCGGCGCAGGTTGGCTGCCAGTTCATGCGGTGGCTGGTCGCGGTGCAGTTTGAGGTTGGCCATGTTTTCGTGGGTCGGATCGAACGGGCGCTGGAATCCTTCGTCGATCTTCAACAGCCAGTTGAAGTGGAACGCGTCGTTGCGCTCGCGGCGGAACTGTTTCACTTCTTTCAGGCCTTGCGTCATCTGCCGCGCCACCTGGGCCGGGTCGTCGATGATGATTTCGTAGTGCTTCTTGGCTGACTCGCCCAGTGTCGCGACGACGAATGCGTCGAGCTGCTCCAGATAAGGCGCGGCATGTTTCGGCCCGGTCAGGATCACCGGGAACGGCAGACCGGCGTTGTCCGGGTGCATCAGGATGCCCAGCAGGTACAGGAACTCTTCGGCAGTACCGGCACCGCCCGGGAAGATGATGATGCCGTGACCGACGCGCACGAACGCTTCCAGACGTTTTTCGATGTCCGGCAGGATCACCAGTTCATTGACGATCGGGTTCGGCGCTTCGGCGGCGATGATGCCCGGCTCGGTCAAACCAAGGTAGCGCCCGCCGTGAATGCGCTGTTTGGCGTGGGCGATGGTCGCGCCTTTCATCGGGCCCTTCATCACGCCCGGGCCGCAACCGGTGCAGATGTCGAGGCTGCGCAGGCCCAGCTCGTGGCCGACTTTCTTGGTGTACTTGTATTCTTCAGTGTTGATCGAGTGGCCACCCCAGCACACGACGATTTTCGGCTCGACGCTTGGGCGCAAAGTGCGCGCGTTGCGCAGCAGCTGGAAAACGTAGTCGCTGATGCCCTGTGAGTTGCTCAGGTCGATGCGTTGGCTACCGAGTTCGTTTTCGGTGTAGACGATGTCGCGCAGAGCGCTGAACAGCATCTCGCGGGTGCTGGCAATCATTTCGCCGTCGACGAATGCGTCGGCCGGGGCGTTCAGCAGTTCCAGGCGTACGCCGCGATCCTGCTGGTGAATACGGATTTCGAAGTCCTTGTAGGCTTCCAGAATGGTTTTCGCGTTGTCGACATGCGCGCCAGTGTTGAGGATGGCCAGGGCGCACTGGCGGAAGAGGGTGTAGCTGCTGCCGGATCCGGTTTCGCTCAGTTGCTGAACTTCACGTTGAGACAGGGTTTCGAGGCTGCCCTTCGGGCTGACCGAGGCATTGATTACGTGTCGTTGGGTCATGCAATGATCCTTAAAACGATGTCATTGCCGGCGTGGCCAATGGCATCCGAATAGTGTGTATCCATGAATGAAGATGGCACGATCTGCGCAGTACCGCCATGTCCCCGTTGGACATTGAAAAGATGAAAAGGAGCTCCAGCATAGCTAAATCCGCCTCAGAGGCGATAATGCGCCAGCCTCTTTTTATTTCAAGCCATGGAAGCCTGTCACGATGTTCGAGATTCAGCCGATCGATGCCATCACTTATCGCCAGCAAACCCGGCGCAGCACGCTGATCATTGCAGTGCTGTTCATGGTGCTGGCGATGGCGTTTTCCACGGCGGCGGTTGCGCTGTTCGGCGAGCCGGGCGGGGATAACCTGCGCTTCAATGTCGGCGGGGTGTTTGCGGCGTTTCTGCTAACCGCGGGTCTGTTGCGCGGACGCTTCTGGAACCAGACCTGGATGGCCCCGGCGGTTTATGGCTGGAGGCTCAAACGTAATTTGATGAGCGTGACCAATGTCATGCATCAAGTGACGGCAGCGGTAGAGAAGGGTGATCCGACCGCGATGAAAGTCCTGCGGTTCTACCATCTGGGGCTGACGCAGATGCATGAACTGGACGCCAACTCCAGCGATCACGCGCAGTTGCACCGCGAAGTGGGCGATCACAAGGTGCGGATGGAAGCGATGGGCCTTGATCCAGCACAGACCCGACTGGATCCGGCCTGGCTGGAAGCCTTGAAGGCGAAGTCGGTCTAGAACGGAATCCGCGCGGCGCGCCGCAGTTTCCAGCGGCGGATCAGGCGCCCGTAGACCAGAAGGTTGATCACCAGTACCACGCTCCCCAATGCCAGTTGAATCTGCGGGGTCAGCCCGGCGGGATAGATGATCGGCCACACGTAGTGCTCGATGAACCCGCCGGCGTATTCGGTTTGCCCGGCGGCGTGGCGCATCAGGTTTTCCCAGTAGGTCAGCGGGCAGGTCAGGTGCAACACCTCGACCGCTACACCCCAGGCAGCCGCTGGCAAATGCAGCCAGATCAGCTTCGGCCACTTCAGCACCAGCAGCCCGCCGAACAGTACAAACAGAATGAACAGCAAGTGGAACAGCACCAGCCCGTCGGCGGCAATTCGATAAAGCATGTCGTCTCCCTGACGCGAGTTTGAATGGTTGCAATGTTACTCGCCCGGTCGCCGCATGACTGGGGATTTTTTCTGTGGCTGACCCCGAGTCAGCAAACCGCTCGGCACAAAAAAGCCCTGCTTGTGCAGGGCTTCATTGTTGTATCAGAGACCGTCCAACTGCGTGAAATCGGGGTGCTCAGCCCGATAACCCAAGGTCTTGTCGATCCACGCATTCAGCTCGTTGACCATTACCGGCGGATGGCACGGATAGCTTTCGAGGGTAGTGCGCAGGATGCGGTCGATATCGGGCACGGCACTCAGGTTTCGGGTCTTGATGTAGTGGCGGATAAAACAGTCGAGTTGAAAGCGTTCTGTCGTCGACAGATGGACACACTCCAGGCCGCTGACCTGTTTGATTGCAAAATCGTCGCGCAACTTAGTTCTCTGCAAGGCTTGTACAAGTTGTAGGGAAATTTCCTTGTTTGTTGACTCTTTGGTCAACTGGTATGCCAAATGGAAATGCGGCGCGCATGCTATCCGTAGTGTTTGTAAATGTATGTATGACGATCGAAATGTCAGACGGGCGGTGCATTCAGTCAAACGGCTGTTTTGTTGATCCTGTTTCTTTACTGGAACAGCAGCTGTAACGCGCCTGAATCACCTGTCTGGAGAACGTCTGACGGCGGGTTTTATTTAGGCCACTTGCTCAATCAGATGTGGCCCTTGATTGCGCGTATTGCCAACCGCTTTGCTGACTTTGTACCACTCGAACGTCTCGCTCGGCTCGCTTTCGAACAGCAGCATTTGTTCGGCTCGTGGTGCGGGTGTCGCCGGATCGAGCCACTCGCGCGCGAGGTCGGCAGACAGCACAATTGGCCGCCGATCATGAATGTCGAGCATGCCGCCAGCGCTGTCAGCGGTGATGATCACGCAGCCGTCGTCTTCTCTTGGAGGCTCTCCCGGAGCAGGAAACTGGCCGATACCGGCGCAGAAAACCGGCTGCTGATCCGCCCGACGAATCAGCCACGGTTGCCGGCCATCGTCGGAATCGACCCATTCGAACCAATTGTCGACTGGCACAATCAGTCGCCGTTGCCAGATCGCCCGGAAGAACACGCCATGCGCGACTTTCTCCACCCGCGCGTTGATCGGCGCGGCGCGATCCCTGGCCCAGTGCGGACGCCAGCCCCAGCGCAAATTGTCGGCGTGCAATTGCTGTGCGTGTTGATGCAGCACTGCCAATTGCGTGGTGGGCGCAGCGTTATAGCGCGCCAGCGGCGCATCGCCGACATGGTTGATCAGCGCATCGGGAATGCTCAACACCGCCACAAAATCGTGAATGCCCCGGTACTGCGTGAGTCGTCCGCACATGGCCGAGCCTCTGGCAAAACTGCCTGAAGGTTTGAGCTTAGTTGGCGCTTTCAGTCCTTGCCGACGACGGTGTTGAGTGCCAATGAACGAGCGCCGCATTCAATCCCTGTGTAATCTTGTCCAACCTCAGCGCGCATCAACGGGCCGAGAGAGGCAGCAACGGCGAGGGAGTTTTGCCATTCGACAACATGACTGGAACGGTCGGACTCGAGGCAAACCATGACTCGCGGACTCAAACTTCTCTGTGCAGCCGCCATCGCATCCGGACTGGCCGGCTGCATCGCGGCACCGATCGAACTGACGGCGCCAACCGCAACCCGGCTCAAGACCCAGGCGCCGGTGCGCTTTGTGCTGACATTCGATGACGGCCCCAGTGCTTCGAGCCTGTTCAACCCGACGCTGACGGTGCTCGACAGTCTGAAAACCAATCCGGTGCAAGCGGACATCAAAGCAGTATTTTTCGTCCAGACACGTGCACCGCGCGCCGGCAACAGCGACATCGGTCGCGAAGTCATGCAGCGCGAACATGCTGAAGGGCACATTCTCGGTTTCCACACTGCGACCCACTGGCACACCAATCACCGTTCGCTGAATCCGCAGGCGCTGGAAGAGTCGCTGAGCAATGGCACTGCCGATATCGCGGCGATTACGGGTGCGCCACCGACGCTGCTGCGCCCGCCATTCTGGAATTACGACAAGCGCACCTTCGCCGCTTATCAGCGGCATGGGCTGCGTGTGTTGCTGACCGATGTCAGCGCGAATGACGGCAAAATCTGGGGTTTCAATGCCAGCCCACGGCGTCGGGCGAACATGCTTTTACAGCTGTCGCAAGTGCGCGAGCAGATTGCCAACGGCGAATTGCCGACGGTGGACGGGGCAATTCCGGTGGTGGTGACTTTCCATGATCTGAATCGCTACACCGCACGCCACACCCGCGAGTACCTGCAAATTCTGCTCGACAGCGCGGCGGCTACTGGTGTGCGTCTGGCCGTCAAGCCGTTCTACGATGATCACGCCGCGCTGGAAAAAGCCGCGCTGGCGCGTACGGTGCAGCAGAGTTCCGAGCCGATGCAACTGCCGGGCCTGTGGAACTGGATCTGGGACAGCGACAGTCGCTGAGAGATGTGAAGCGGTTGGCATTTTCCGTCGGGTACGGCAGCAGCGGGGCGACAAAAGCTCATCTATGCTCAATCGGTCAACCGCCCCCATCGCCTGCGAGGCGTCCACCCATGCTTGCCATCGCCGACATCTGCCGCATCGTCCAGTCCGGCTTTTCGCCGCTGAATTGCGACTGCACGGAAACCGCGCAGGGGCTGCTGCAAATCAAGGTTTATGAACCGGACAGCGGGCGGGTCGATTTGCTGCTCAATGGAGTGTCGCCGGAACACTTGGTCACCATTCGTGACATTTCCAACTTCATTGGTGAGTTGCGCACTGAAATGAGTGCCGGGCGCCGGGCGTTCGCCGGTTAGGACTTCAAAGCCTGCGCTGGAAGGCGCGCACGATGCGCAACGTGACTTCGCTGGTTTTCATGTTCTGTACTGCGTCCAGCGGATGCCAGACACAGTCGACAATTTCGTTCTGCGGGCGCATCTCGTCGATGTTCAGCACCGACGCCTCGTAGACGTGATGGCGTGTGTCGCTGCTGTGCACATCCATCAAGTACAGCACTTGCTCGGCGTTGAGTCCGGTTTCTTCCTGCAATTCACGGATGGCGGCTTGTGCGCAGGTTTCTCCAGGCTCGACTTTGCCTCCCGGCAAGGCCCAGCGACATCGGGGTTTGCGCACCAGGAGGATGTGCCGATCCTGTTCGCATATGACCGTGGCTCTCTGTTTCATTGGTTACCCGATTGCTTGTGCCATAAAACGGTCATGAAACTGCAACGTTCGAGCCGTGCGTGGACGCAGAGGTTCCTCAAGATTTCAGAGCGCTGATCAGGCTGAAAAGTGCCAGTCAGCTAACGTTGAGCATAGGGGCCTTTCGATTAAAAGTGCCTGCCATAAAAAAGCCCCGGCAGTCCGGGGCTCTGGCTGTGCGGTCGAGACTCAATGCACCTTGGTGCGGCTGATGGCGCGGGTCTTCACTTCCATGGCATACAGTTGCAAACGTTCCTCATCGCTCTGCAGTATTTCGCAGGATCTGAGCACCGCCTGAGCGTCCGCCTCGTTGCCGGACTTGCGCAACTGGTCAGCGATACGCTTGAGTTCCACCGCTGACCAGCGCAGATCCGATGCAACGCTTTGCAGGTCGCGTTGAAGTTCGTGTTCGTCTTGGTTGAGCCGCATGATCATCTCCAGAACATTCCCGGTAGAAAATACTAGTCGCATTTCCCGGGTTCGGCGCAAGACTCGTCCGTCAGCGCTGCTGAACAGGGATGATTTGCATGCCGCCGGTCGGGGCGAGTGGGCTGCAAGCGCGAATGGGTGTCGTATTGGAGTGACCGACTTGACGAGGCAGCGCCCATGACCACGACGGATGATTTCAGATTCCATGCCCACGAGTTGGTGATTGACATGGATGCAGCGACTACCGAGATGATGAAGCTGATCAGCGCGCATCAATTGAACGGCCCGGAATGGGAGCGCGTGACGCAGTGGCAGCACGACGCGCATGAGCGCTGGGTGACTTTTCTCAACGCAAGGGATGATGCAGGCCAAGTTTCCGAGGGTTAAAGACACTGTGTTCTGATGGATGTCCGATCCGTTACAAGGTACATTCGCGTTTTTTTCAGATGAAGGATTCACCATGCGGATGTTGATCGGGGGAATGCTGCTTGCAGCGTTGGCCGGTTGTTCGTTGCCAGCCTCCCTGGTTCCAGGCGAGCCGAACATTAGCAAAACCAGCGGCAAGGCTCCCAAGGAATACGCCGCATGCCTGTTGCCGTTGTGGCAAAAGGATGTCCCGAAGACCACGCAGATCGGCATTTCCAACGGCTATCGCATCAAGGCGCCGAGCATTATCACGGCTGACGAAATCCTGGATATCGTGAAGTACAAGGATGGCAGCCGGGTCTCGCTGTATCAGGGGCCGCCATGGGCCAAGTCGGCCTCGCTGCGCAAGGCGGTTCGTGATTGCCTGTAACCGCCATGCCGTAGACATTGAAAAAGCAGAAACCGGGTGAGCGGTTTCTGCTTTTTTTGTGCCTGTCAGTCGGAAACATCGGTCAACGGGATACTGCCACCGCCGATTTTCTTCTCGCGTCGATCCTGAATCCAGTCTTCTACCTGACCGTTGAATTCCGGCGGCGCTTTGCGCCCGACCTTGCGCGCGATGTCGAGAATGGTTTGCTGAGCCAGCGCTTCTTCCATGCGTTTTTGCGCGGTCATCATTGCCGCGTGAATCGAGCAAGTGCCGTCCAGCGCCCATTCCGGCGGCGAGCCATCGAACAACGCGCAGCGCCCGCGTATGTCGCGGCACTCGAAAATATTCTTGCGCCCATCGATAGCATTGACGATATCGAGCAGGGTGATTTCATCTGCCGGCCGCGCCAGTGAAAACCCGCCCTTGATGCCGCCAGTGGCCAGCACCAGTTTGGCTTTCGCCAGTTTGGTGAAAATCTTCGCCAGATAATCCAGCGGCACGCCTTGCAGCTCGGCCAAGTCGCGCACGCTGGCTTCACGACTGTCACCGCCATTGCCCACCAGAAAGGTCAGGCAATGAATGCCGTATTCGACGCCTGCACTGTAAAGCGACATGGATATCTCCGACTGTAGTTGTCGCAGATGTTAGCAGGCTTGGCACGCGCGGACAATTGTCCCGCTGAGCGTCCTTGGTGGTTTTTTCGCTGTATCTATGAGGTTTTTCCGATTGGAGCAGGTTTTATAAGTCAGATGGTAAAGCCCGCTAGATATCGAGATATACGATCAAACCTATCGGATTATCTGACTTGTTGAAATTAACGGCGACCAATAGAATCGCCGTTAATTAACTCGGCGACTGGCTTGGAGATAACAATGAAGCAGCACATTCTGGTAATCGGTGCAGGTTTTGGTGGCATGTGGACTGCGCTCAGCGCGACACGTCTGGTCGACATTCACAATCGCGACAACATCCAGGTCAGCGTTCTGGCACCGCAGGCCGAGCTGCGCGTACGTCCACGTTTCTACGAGCCAAATGCGCATCACTTGGCTGCGCCGCTGGGCGAGCTGTTTGATGTGGTCGGCGTCAACTTCATCAAAGGCGCAGCCAACACCATCGACGTGCAGGCGAAAACCGTTGGCTACACCGATGCGGCGGGCGCTGAGCAAGTGGTGCATTTCGACAAACTGGTGCTGGCGTCCGGCAGTGGGCTGGCGCAATCGGACACTCCAGGTGTGACGCAGCATGCTTTCGACGTCGATCAGATCGAAGCGGCAATCCGTCTCGAAACTCATTTGAAAGCTCTGGCCACCCAGCCCGAGAGCCAGGCGCGCAACACCGTGGTGGTCGCTGGCGGTGGCTTCACCGGGATCGAAACGGCAACCGAAATGCCGGCGCGCCTGCGGGCCATCCTCGGTGAGCAAGCCGACATAAAAGTGATCATCGTTGATCGCGGGCAGAAAGTCGGCGCAGCGATGGGCGAAGCCATCAGCGTGTCGATTGCCCAGGCTTGCACCGAGCTGGGTGTTGAATGGCGACTGGGTGTGTCGGTGCAATCAATCGATGCCAACGGCGTGACGCTCTCGGACGGTCAGCACATTGACGCGAAAACCGTGATCTGGACCACCGGCGTGCGCGCCAGCTCGCTGACCGAGCAGATCCCGGCCGAGCGCGATCGCCAGGGTCGTCTGCACGTTGACGCCAACCTCAAAGTCATTGGCCAGGACGACATCTTCGCCACCGGCGACGTGGCTTACGCCGCCAGCGACGAGATCGGCAACTTCGCGCTGATGACCTGCCAGCACGCGATCTCTCTTGGTCGTCACGCCGGCAACAACGTCGCGGCGCAGATTCTCGGCGTTGACCCGACGCCTTACAGCCAGCCGAAGTACGTGACCTGTCTCGATCTGGGTGCGTGGGGCGCGGTGTACACCGAGGGTTGGGATCGTCAGGTGAAACTGGTCAAGGAGGAGGGCAAAGCGCTCAAGACCCAGATCAACACCCAGTGGATTTACCCGCCGGCAGCTGACCGTGTGAGTGCGCTGGCGGCTGCGGATCCGATGATTCCAGTGGTTGCATGAATCCATAGCCTCGAATGAAATCCCGACCGGTGTACGCCGGACGGGATTTTTTTGTTCAGACGCGGCAGACCGCTTCGGTGAAAGCAATCCGCGCGAACTGCGCATGCGCATTCTGCGGGGTGATCGCGAGTAACTGGTCGAGGCGAATGTCCTGCTGCACTCCGGCATGCTCGACCCGCATGAATTCCTCTTTTTCACGCGACGTGCGGGTAGTCAATGCCCGCGCCACCAGCCGCTGGCCGTCGATCAGCTCGATGCCCAGCTGATAGCCGCGCAGGCAGGCGATTTCCAGGTAGTCGTGCAGATCGCAGTTCAACGGCTGATAGCGGGTCATGGCGTTACTCCTCGAAACCTTGCAGGGTGATGATGAAATAGCCGTCCTCGCTGATCGCCTTGGCGACTTGTGGATTGGCCGGCTCGCTGTGGCAAAACAGGCACTGACTCTGGGAAATGTCTTCGTCCTGATAGCCCTTGCCGATCAGGAACTGCCGGGCGAAAGCCTTGGCCGCATCGGCTTCGCGATCGGTCAACACGTCGAAATGCAGGTAGCGGCCATCCTTGGTGCGCACGTGGGTATCGAACACTTTGACGAACATTATTGAGCCTCCTGCATTTTCCAGGTGCCCGGCAACGACAGGTCGCCCGAGGCTATGTCATACACGCTGCTTACACACAACAGCGGATTGTGCAGATCGGCATTGACCTTGAGTGCAGCGGTCACGCCGTCGTAGTTGAAACTCTTCGGAAACCCGACCGCCGCCAGTGGCACGCGGATTTGCGCGGCATCGTTTTTCACGCTCAGGTTGTATCCCGGCGAATCGATGTACAGCGGCGCACCGGGCCAAGTGGCGGGGAGCTTGGGTTTCGCATCCTTGGGAATGTCGCGCACTTTCAAGCCGCCGGGGCCGCAGCTTTCATCTTTGCTCAAGACCACCCAGTGCGAGTGCCAGAGGCCGCCGTCGTTGTCCTTTTTGCCGTCCTTGTTCTCGTCCAACTGCGGGGTGTCGTCAAAGTCCGGGTGCGACGTCAGCGCGAGGGCGAGGATGCCGGAACCTGCTTCAAAGCCGACTGCGCCACTGTCGAGGCTGGTCGGCCAGACGTAGCTGTAAACCTCGGCGCCGGCGAACGAACCCTTGGCGCTCGGCACGCGGCTGCCGGCCTTGCCATCGACCAGTTGCTCGAACACCAGCGTGCTGCCGTCGGTGAAAACACGGGTGTGCACCAGGTCGAACGCCGCGTCGGTCTTGCCGGTTGCACTGTGGATGCCTTGCGGCCCATGGGCCCAGGCCTGGGTGCTCAAGATTGTGCTGATGGTCAGCGCCAGTAGGGTTTTCATTGCGGCTCCTCGGTTGATTAGTTTGTTTCGAATCGACACCGCAATCCTAATCTTCAGCCGTTTTTTGTCAATAATGTTTTTATTCGATACTATTCATCGACCCCATTGAGCCAGGCAATAACCGTGTTATTTGATTTGCTGGAAAGATTATCGAGCCTGACCCGCGTGTGGTTCCGCGAACATCCGCTGCTGGCCGAGTTGCAACCGATTCAACTGAGTGCGCTGCTGTACCTGGCGCGCTGCAATCGCTATTCGAATACGCCGCTGGCAGTTACCGATTACCTCGGGTTGACCAAAGGCACGGTTTCGCAGTCGTTGAAGGCACTGGAACTCAAGGGCTTTGTGAACAAGGTTCCGGACTTGCGCGACAAACGCAGCGTGCACTTGGAATTGACCGCCACGGCACGCACGTTGATCGAAGCGGTCATGCCGCCGGATTTCCTGAGTAGCGCCGCCGAACGCATGGGCGCCAGCGCCGGTGATCTGGAGGGTCTGCTGCTGGAGTTGTTGCGCAATATTCAGCGAGGAGAAAATGTCCCGAGTTTCGGACTTTGCCGGACGTGCCGCTTTCACCAGACCTCGGCAACCGGCGCCGTGTGCGGCTTGACCGGTGAACCGCTGGTGGCCAGGGAGATAGACCTGATTTGCCGAGAGCATCGCTTGCCCCTGGAAACCCCCGGCTGAAACGGCTCCCGCATCGACGCCAAACGATCCCGCTCACTGAGCGGGATTTTTTTCGCCCGTGAAAAGGCTATGACTAAAAGTCATTGCCCCATGATTTTTAATGGTTACGGCCGGCGTCGCGCCCCGTGGGTCGTTTAGCGCGATCTGGACGTTCGGTTACGTCACGGGGATCGGGCTGAGCTCGACCCATGGCGATTCTGGCGCTGGGCGCGCTGCAGTCCTGGGCGCGGGCGCCGGAGAGCAAGTCGCTGACGTTGAGTCAGGCATGCAAGGCGCAGAGCCCGGTTGAGGTCAGTTCGATTGCGGTGACCAAGGCCGCCACCCCGGTCTGACTGTCCGCCCACAATCCCGTGTAGGAGCTGCCGCAGGCTGCGATCTTTTGATTTTGTTTTTATGATCAAAAGATCGCAGCCTGCGGCAGCTCCTACAGAGTTTGTGGGATTGTGGGGTTTCAGGGGTTGCTGACCAGGCTCAGCCACTCGGTAAAGAGGTTTACTTTCGATAAACCTTGCTTGTCATTCGCCACATCCAGCCAATATCCATATGGCCCGATTACCTCAATCGGGGTGATCGGCCGCAGGCTGCCGTTGGCCAGTTCCTTTTCGATCATCTGCCGATCAATCACCGCCAGACCACCCCCCGCCAATGCCGTGTGAATCACCTGATCCAACGTGCTGAATTCCAGCCCGCGACCGGCATCGATGTCGTCCCGGCCCATGGCTGCCAACCAGGTCTCCCAAACCTTTAAACGCTTGCCGTCGTGCAGGATATGCAGCAATGGGATCTGCCACAGATCCGGCGCTTGATCGCCGTTGAACAACTCCGGACTGGCGACCGCGATGTGCCGCTCCATCACCAACAAGCGGCTGACGCAATTCTGCGTCGCCGCGAGACCGAAGCGAATGTGGCAGTCGACTTCCGTGAGGCTGTCGTGGCCGATCTGGCTGGTGATACTCAGGTTGATGTCCGGGTAGCGCTGGCAGAATGCGCGCAAGTGCGGCGACAGCCAGCGCGTGGCCCAGGTCGGCGGGGCGAGCACCCGCAGGCGCTGGCGCAGATTGGGCACGCGCACCGCTTGCAGGGCGCGCTCGATATGGTCGAAGGCCTCGGCCAGATGCGGCGATAAGGCACTGCCGGATTCGGTCAGCGACAGGCCTTGCGGCGTGCGCACGAACAGCGCCACGCCGAGGTAGTCTTCGAGATGTTTAATCTGGCGGCTGACCGCGCCCTGGGTGACGTTCAGCCCGAGTGCGGCCTGACTGAAACTGCGATGCCGCGCGACTTCTTCGAACACGCGCAGGGTGTTGAGCGAGGGCAGTTGACGCATGGAGGCAGAACTCCGGGGCGGGTGGTTTATTGTTGTTTTGAGGTGGGCCTATCTGACTATTGATGGAGGTTTCAGGCAAGTGTCGTTTGGGCGGACGCCATCGCGGGCAAGCCCGCTCCCACAGGATTGAGGTCAGCCACAATATTTGTGACGACCTTGATACCTGTGGGAGCGGGCTTGCCCGCGATGACGAACGACATGACGCTAAAGATTCCCGATCAGAAGTAGTAACCAACATTCACATACATCTGATTTTCCCACTGATCCAGCCCACCGGCGCCCAGACTCTGGGTGTAGCTGCTACCACCAATATAAGGGTCGTTCTTGCCGATCAGCCATTCCGCCGCGACCCACAATTTACTCACCGAAAACGAGCTGCCGAGGATCATCCGCTCCGAGGTCTTGAAGCCGCTGGCGGATTTGTCGAAGGCGCTGTAGTTGGCGTAGAGCTTGACCCCGCTGATCTGGTCGAACAGGTATTTGCCGCCGACGTCATAGCTCAGATCCGCCACGTACAGGTTGCCGCGACTGGCCACGTTGTAAGTGCCGTCATAGCCGCCCAGCGTCACCAGTTCATCGCTGCCCGGATTGCGTGGCGACATCTGCTGGCGCGCCGCCTGCAACTGCACGCCCCATGGGCCGTTCTTGCCCAGATAGTGCACGGCCACGGCGTTGCGTCGACCGTCATTGTGGGTGTCTTTATTTTCGAGGCTTGAGGTCAGGCCGGAGATCCCGACTTCGGATTTCCACGGCCCCAGATCCAGAGCTTTGGCCACCCGCAGCACGACGGTGTTGCGTTCCTGATTGGCGCTGCCGTCGGCCACGTAACTGTCGGCTTCGGAGACGACGCTGGAGTAGGTCACGCCGTTGCTGGTGCCTTTGCCTTGCCAGGCCGGGCGCAGGTAATAACCGGCCTGGATATTCCAGTCGCCGTTTTGCTGGATGTACTTGGCGCCGACCTGTTGCACGTCTTCCAGCCCGATGACGTTGCCGAGGGTTTCGTAGAAAGTGCTGCCGAAGTACGGCTGCAAGCCGAACGGCACGGTGTTCAGGCCCACTTGCACCTGCTGGTCGGGATTGAACTTGTAGCCGGCCCACGCGAACTTGGCGAAGCGGATATCGCCGTAGTCCTTGGTGTACTGATAGGGGTAGGAGCGGCCGTAGAAGCGGTATTGCGCTTCACCGATCCAGGTGTCGGAGTTGTACTTGGCACTGAGGAACACCGTGTCCAGACCAAACTTCTGAATATCGCGGTCAGGGTCGACATCCCACCGGGCGCGAATGGCGCCGCCGAGGTCGAGATTGTCGGTGACTTGCACCGCCATGGCCGGGGCGGCAAAGCTGCAGAACAGAGCGATGGAGGTGCTGCGCAGACGCAAAGATGCTGGGAAGGGCATGGAGCGGCTCTCGATTGTTTTTATTAGAGATGCCGCGCAGTTTTGCCATCCGCCGGAGGTTGAACAAACGATAAAAACGCTGAGCAAACCTGCATCCAATGCATGTTACTCGCAAAGTCCTGTAGGACAATTCGCCAAAGTCGTGGGATGCTTTGCGCCTTGTCAGTGGTTTTCGAGTGCCTTGTATGAAACGCAAAATGCCCGGCCTGAATGCGCTCAAAGCGTTCGAAGTGGCCGGCAGCACCGGCAGCTTCACCCGCGCCGCCGAGTTGCTTAACGTGACCCAGAGCGCGGTCAGTCGCCAGGTGCGCCAGCTCGAGGAGCAGCTCGGCGAGAGCCTGCTCGAACGCCGGCATCACCATCTGGAATTGACCGGCGCCGGCAAGATTCTTTTGCGGGCATTGCACCAGTCATTCGACAAGATCGAGCTGACGGTGCGCAGTATCCAGCAGAAAACCCACGCCAATCGCCTGCACATCAACGCGCCGCCGACCTTCACCAGCCGCTGGTTGATGCCGCGTCTGGGGCGCTTGCGCGAGCAGCATCCGGAACTTGAATTGAGCATCACCACGCGTTTGCAGGACAGCCTTGCCGAAACCAGCACGCTGGATTGCGCGATCCGTTTTGGCGATGGCGAGTGGGACGGCCTCGACAGTTCACTGCTGATTCAGGAACGGCACATCGCCGTGTGCGCGCCGACCCTGTATGCGCGCGAGGGCGGCGAGCAGGGCATCGATCTCAATCGCCTGACGCTGCTGCATGTGCTGGCTAAAGAGGATCAGCGCTACCTGACCTGGAAACACTGGCTGCACGCCGCGCGGATCAACGGCATCGATACCGAAGGCGGTTACGAGTTCGATCTGCTCGATCTGGCGATCCAGGCGGCCATCGACGGTCTCGGCATCAGCATTGCCGACTGGCACATGGTCGCGCCGGAACTGGCCAGCGGGCAGTTGACCCAAGTGCTCAATGTGCATGTGGAAGGGCACCAGTCCTACTGGCTGGTAACCCGGCCGGAGCAGACACAAATGCCGCAATTAGTGGCATTCAGTCAGTGGTTACAGGAAGAAATCTGGCTGGCGCAGCGCCAGCTTGAGCCTTCGACGGCGATTTTTTGAGTAACCTGCATTTTTCGCATGTTTCGCCGCCGGATAAATCGTTTGTTCAACGTCGGCGGGATGACAAGACTGGCCCCATCGATAAAAACAACGATGGGCGATGCACATGCGAGTCGAGCGAAATTTTGTAAACGGCCACTTTGTCGAGCCAGCCAGCGCGGCGCAGATTGCGGTCTATAACCCGGCCACCGAAGCGTTGCTTGGCCAGGTTTCAGCCGCTACTGCCGAAGAAGCCACCGCAGCCGTGGATGCCGCAGCAGCAGCGCAAAAAGTCTGGGGCAAACTCACCAGCATCGAACGCGCCGAACACCTGCGTGCTTTCGCTACCGCACTGGAAGACTGCGCCGAAGCCATCGGCACCGCGTTGGCCGCCGAGTCCGGCAAGAGCGTGGCCGATGCCAGCAATGAAGCCCGCTATGCCGCACAGATCACCCGCTACCACGCCGAGTGGGCGCGGCGTATCGAAGGCGAGATCATTCCCAGCGACAGCCCTGATGAAAACCTGTTCCTGCATCGCGAGCCGATTGGCGTGGTCGCGTGCCTGATTCCGTTCAACTATCCGGTTTACACCCTGCTGCGCAAAATCGCCCCGGCGCTGATTGCCGGCAACACGGTGGTGGTACGCCCGAGCAACAACACCCCGACTTCGGCGTTCGAGATCGCCAAAGCCGTGCAGCAATCGGGCATGCCCGCCGGTGTCATCAACATCCTGGCGATGGATCACGCCACCGCCGCTGCGGTGTGCACGCACAAGGCTGTGGGTCTGATCACCTTGACTGGCAGCGTGAATGCCGGGCGCATCGTCCTCGATTACTGTAAGGCCAACATCGCCAAGCCGTCGCTGGAACTGGGCGGCAAGACCCCGGCGATCATCGAAGCCGATGCCGATCTGGAAGCGGCCGCGTCAGCGATTGTCGCCTCCAAGACCACTCACTGCGGCCAATTGTGCACGGCAGTCGAGCGGGTCTACGTGCAGGAAAGCGTCCACGACCAATTCCTCGCGTTGCTCAAAGCGAAGATCGCCGCTGTGAAGTTTGGCGACCGCGCGACTGACGCCAGTCTGATGGGGCCGCTGGTCAACGCCAGTTCGCAACAGAACATCCACGCGATGGTCGAGCGTGCTGTCGCCGACGGCGCCGTACTCGAAACCGGTGGCGTGCTGCCCGCAGGGCCGGGGCATTTCTACCCGCCAACGCTGCTCAGCGGTTGCCGGCAGGACATGGAAATCATTCAGGAAGAAATCTTCGGCCCGGTGTTGCCGGTGCTCAAGTACCGCGACATCGACGAAGCGCTGGCCATGGCCAACGACCACCAGTTTGGTTTGGCGTCGGTGCTGTACACCGAGAATTACCGCACCGCACACAAAGTCGCCAACGCCATTGAAGCCGGCGAGTTGTATGTCAATCGCACGCCGGCTGATCCGTATCAGGGCTACCACGCCGGGTGGAAACGCTCGGGCCTGGGCGGCGATGACGGCAAGCACGGCATGCTCGAATTCACCCAGACCCGTCTGGTGGTGATGAAGTACTGATCCATCGCACCACGCCTCACGCTGCACCTATAAAAACAATTATCAGGGGCGTCCGGAGCACCGGTCGCCCGAGGTCACTTCAATGTCCAAGCATGCATCCTCTGCTGCCGCTGTTCAGGGTTCCACTTCGGCTGTGAACAGCCACAGCGACAAGGGAAGTCGCTATCTGCAATTGACCCTGCTGGTGCTGGCCGCCGGCGCGATCTATCCGATTCTGTATCTGCGCCAGGTCTATCAAACCACCATGCTCGAGGTGTTCCAGATCAGCCACAGCGAACTGGGCTATCTGTACTCGATGCTCGGCACGATCTTCCTGCTCAGCTACTTGCCCAGCGGTTGGCTGGCCGACCGGATCGCCCCGCGTTTTCTGATTTTCTTTTCGCTGGTCGCCACCGGTGCGCTGGGCCTTTGGTACTCCACCGCGCCGTCGATGACCGGGCTGATGATCATCTTCGGTTGCTGGGGCCTGACCACCGGCCTGACCTTTTGGGCCTCGGTGCTCAAGCGCGTGAAGATGATTGCGCATCACACCGAACAGGGGCGGTTCTTCGGCATTCTCGATGGCGGTCGTGGCCTGGTCGAGGCGCTGCTGGCGACGGTTGCGCTGGGGCTGTTCGCCTACGCCACCGAAACCAACGGTGAGTCCACCGCGCAAGGTTTCAAACATGTGATCTACCTCTACGCCTTCACCTGTATCGCGCTCGGTTGTGTGCTGGTGCTGATCAAGGATCCGAAGTCGATGGAAGACACAGCGGCGGTGGAGAAGGGCAAGTTCAATTTGCTAAGTGACCTGGCGACGCTGGTGAAGATTCCTGAACTGTGGCTGGTCACCGCCATTGTGTTCTGCGGTTATCACATCTTCTGGGCGACCTACAGCTTCTCCGATTACCTGCAAGGCAACGGCATGACCGCCGTGATGGCGGGCACCATCACCACCATCAAGTTGTGGATGCGTCCGGTGGGTGGTATCGGCGGCGGCTGGCTGGGCGACAAATTCTCGAACATCTCGGTGCTGATCGTGGCGCTGTTGCTGGCGACGCTGGCGATGTTCGGTCTGATCGTGTTCCCGGCCATCAACAGCATCGGTCTGCTGATCGCCACGGTGATTTTCATCGGCCTGATGACCTACGCCATTCGTGGCCTGTACTGGGCGATCCTCGATACCTGCAACATTCCGCTGCGCATTACCGGGCTGGCGATCGGCATCGTGTCGGTGGTCGGTTATCTGCCGGACACGTTTATTCCGCTGATCAACGGCTACCTCACCGAGCAATATCCCGGTGCCTTCGGCTACCAGCTGTATTTCGGCTACATCGCCTGCGTCGGCCTGATCGGCACACTCGCCGCGCTGACCCTGCGCGCTCGCATCAACAAAAGATCCTCGATCAAAACCTCTTCGAACAAGACAGGTGCCTGAGATGAAAATCGTCGCCCTTGAAACCCACATTGTTGCCGTACCGCCACCGCACATTGGCGGCATGTACTGGCTGTTCGTCAAGCTCAAGACTGACTGCGGCATCGAAGGCGTCGGCGAGATCTACGCAGCGACCTTCGGCCCGAAAGCCATGCTGCCGATCATCGAAGACGTGTTCGAGCGGCACTTGCTCGATCAGGACCCGCACCACATCGAGCGCTTCTTCCGCCAGGCCTATTCGAGCGGCTTCACCCAGCGTCCTGACCTGACCATGATGGGCGTGGTCAGCGGCCTGGAAATGGCTTGCTGGGACATCATCGGCAAAGCGGCGAACAAGCCGGTTTATGAGTTGCTCGGCGGCAAGGTCAACGAACGCCTGCGTTCCTACACCTACCTGTACCCGGTCAACAGCCGTGGCGAATACGACTACGACGATGGCGATCTGGCCGCCGAGTGCGCGGTCGAGAACATGAACAAAGGCTTCACCGCGCTGAAGTTTGACCCGGCCGGGCCGTACACCGCGTATTCCGGTCACCAGCTCTCGCTGGAAGTGCTGGAGCGCTGCGAAACCTTCTGCCGCAAGATTCGCGAAGCGGTCGGCAACAAGTGCGATCTGTTGTTCGGCACCCACGGGCAAATGGTGCCGTCCTCGGCAATTCGTCTGGCCAAGCGGTTGGAAAAGTACGACCCGCTGTGGTTCGAAGAACCGGTGCCGCCAGGCCAGGAAGAGGCGATGGCGCAGGTCGCGGCCAAGACCAGCATCCCGATTGCCACCGGTGAGCGCCTGACCACCAAGTACGAATTCTTCAAGCTGTTGCAGGCCGGCGGCGCGTCGATTTTGCAGATGAACGTCGCACGCTGTGGCGGACTGCTCGAAGCGAAGAAGATCGCCAGCATGGCCGAAGCCTATTACGCGCAAATCGCCCCGCATTTGTACAACGGGCCGATTGGCGCGGCAGCGAGTTTCCAGCTTGCCACCTGCACGCCGAATTTCCTGATTCAGGAAAGCATCGAGACCTGGGGCGGGTTCCATGCCGAGATCCTCAAGAAGCCGTTGCAGTGGGAGGACGGGTACATCATTCCATCGACCGAGCCGGGCCTTGGCGTCGAGCTGAACATGGACGTGGTGCGCAAGCATTCGCCGTACACCGGCACGCGCCTGCACCTGCAAATGGCGCCGACCCCGGTGGACGTCAAAGACACATCGCCAGCCAAGGGCTGACAGCGGTTTTTTTTGTACAACGACTTACGCGGTAACCGTGCATGACATACGACTACATCATCGCTGGCGCAGGCGCCGCTGGCTGCGTGCTCGCCAATCGCCTGTCGGCCTCGGGCAAGCACTCGGTGCTGCTGCTGGAAGCGGGCGGCAAGGACAGTTCCCTGTGGTTCAAGATCCCGGTTGGCTTCGCCAAAATGTATTACAACCCGACCTTCAACTGGATGTACTACAGCCAGCCACAAAAGCAGTTGGGCAACCGCGAAATCTACGCGCCGCGCGGCAAAGTGCAGGGTGGTTCCGGCTCGATCAACGCGATGATCTACGTGCGTGGTCAGGCCCATGACTTCGACGATTGGGCGGCCAATGGCAACGACGGCTGGGGCTTCAAGGACGTGTTGCCGTACTTTCGCAAACTGGAAAACCACCCGCTGGGTGACAGCGAATACCACGGCGGCAGCGGCCCGATCAGCATCACCCCGATGGCCGGCCAGACCCATCCGATCTGCGACGTGTTTCTCAAGGGGTGTGACGAACTCGGCTACCCGCGCAGCAACGACTTCAACGGGCCGAAATTCGAGGGCGCGGGCCTCTACGACGTCAACACCAAAAACGGTCAGCGCTGCTCCAGCAGTTTTGCGCACCTGCATCCGGCGCTGAACCGGGCGAATCTGACCGTCGAGCATTACGCGCTGGTGGATCGAGTGCTGTTCGATGAAGCGCAGCAGCGCGCGACCGGTATTTCCATCACTCAGCATGGCGTAGTTCGCACCTTTACCGCGCGCAAAGAAGTGATCTTGTGCGCGGGAGCGGTCGATACGCCGAAAATCCTGCAATTGTCCGGCGTGGCTGATCGCGATTTGTTGGCCAAGCATCAGATTCCGCTGGTCAAGCATCTGCCGGCGGTGGGCCAGAACCTGCAGGATCACCTGTGCGCCAGCTATTACTACAAGGCGAATATTCCGACCCTGAACGATGAGCTCAGCTCACTGTTCGGCCAGTTCAAACTCGGCGTCAAATACCTGCTGACGCGTAAGGGCGCGCTGGCGATGAGCGTCAATCAGGCTGGTGGTTTCTTCCGTGGCGATGCGCAGCAGAGCCATCCGAACCTGCAACTTTATTTCAACCCGCTGTCGTATCAGATTCCGAAAAACAACAAGGCCAGCCTCAAGCCCGAGCCGTATTCAGGCTTCCTGCTGTGCTTCAACCCGTGCCGTCCGACCAGTCGCGGGCACATCGAGATTGCTTCGAAAAATCCACGCGACGCGGCGCTGATCGATCCGAACTACCTGAGCACGCAAAAGGACATTGACGAGGTGATTCAGGGCAGCCGGTTGATGCGCAAAATCATGGGGGCGCCGGCCCTCAAAAGCATTACCGTTGACGAGGTGTTGCCTGGCCCGGCAGTCGAGACCGATGAGCAAATGCTCCAGTATTTTCGCGACAACTGCGGCTCGATCTATCACCTGTGTGGTTCGTGCGTGATGGGCGCGGATGAACAGACTTCGGTGGTCGACAAACGCCTCAAGGTGCATGGGCTGGACGGGCTGCGGATTGTCGACGCCTCGATCTTCCCCAACGTGACCTCCGGCAATACCCATGCGGCGGTGCTGATGGTGGCGGAGAAGGGCGCTGATCTGATTTTGCAGGATGCATAAGCTGTTTCTGAGTTAAGGCTTCTGGCCCCATCGCTGGCAAGCCAGCTCCCACAGGGTTCTGTGTGTATGCAGAGCCTGTTGCATGCCAGCACCCAAGTTTCTGGATGTATGCAGGACCTGTTGCAGGCCAGTACCCAGATTTCTGGATGTATGCAGAACCTGTTGCAGGCCAGTACCCAGATTTCTGGTTGTAAGCAGAACCTGTTGCAGGCCAGTACCCAGATTTCTGGATGTATGCAGCACCTGTTGCAGGCCAGCACCCAGATTTCTGGATGTATGCAGAACCTGTTGCAGGCCAGTACCCAGATTTCTGGGTGTAAGCAGAACCTGTGGGAGCTGGCTTGCCAGCGATGGCGGCCAGACTGGCGATAGAGGAATTCAGAGCGTACGCATCAACCAATCCCGAAACGCCTTCAGCGACGGCAACGACTCATTGCGCGCCGGGTACACCAGGTAATAGCTGCGCCGACTGACAATCGCCTCACCCAGTTGCAGCAGTTCACCATTCGCCAACTCGTCCTCCACCAAAATCCGCGGCACCAGCCCGATCCCGATATTCGCCCGCACCGCTTGAATCAAGTGCGACGTCATCTCAAAACTCGGGCCGATGCGCATGCTGCGATGCGGCAGTTGGTGCTGGCTGAACCACTCGGCCCAGGCCTGCGCGTTGCTGCTGACATTCAGCAGCAGTTGCCCGGCGATTTGCTTTTCGGCCACGCATCGTTCGTCCGCAGACAACTGCGCACTGGCGATCACCACCAGTTCTTCAGTGTGCAGTCGATGCGCCGTCAACCCCGGCCAGTCACCGCCACCCACGCAAATCGCCGCATCGATTTCGCTGGTATCAAAGTCGATCGCCTCAATGCGCGAGTGCAGATGCACGGTCATGCCGGGGTGTGCGGTGTAGAAATCCTTGAGTCGCGGCAGCAGCCATTTCGAACCAAACGTCGGCAACGTCGCCAGCCGCAAGCTGTGGATCCCGGAACCAAACGCCATCGCCTGCAACGTCGCGCTGCGAATCTGCCCGAGCGCTTCGGCGAGTTCGCGCTGATACATGCGCCCGACGTCGGTGAGAATCACCCGCCGGCCCTCGCGGCTGAACAGGCGCATGCCGAGCATCTTCTCCAGGATTTGCACCTGACGGCTGACTGCGCTCTGGGTCAGCGACAGCTCGTGGGCGGCGCGGGTGTAGCTTTCGTGGCGTGCAGCCGCTTCAAAAGCCAGCAGCAGCGACATCGAGGGCGTGAGCGTTCGCGGATTCATTCGTTTTAGTCATCAATAGCGGGTCGAATTTACGTTTGTCCCGAGCGGTATATGCAATGAACATGGGCGCCATGAGATGGCGGAGCCTGACGCAATCATTCGTTGCCGACAAGTGTTTACCGCCACAACGCCTTTTTGACCGGGATTGACCGACCGATGATTGCCCTGCTTTCGCCTGCCTCCACGCTGAACAGCGATTACCAACAGTTCCTCAAGGCACTTGCGGCCGGTGGATTCAGAGGCGAAATCAGTGCCGACTACGCCAGCCGCGTGGTATTGGCCACAGACAACTCGATCTATCAGCGCTTGCCGCAAGCGGCGGTGTTTCCGAAGGATGCCGACGACGTAGCGCTGCTCGCGAGGTTGATCGCCGAACCGGCTTATCAAAAAGTGGTGGTTACGCCTCGCGGCGGCGGCACCGGCACCAACGGCCAGTCGCTGACTGACGGCCTGGTCGTCGACCTGTCGCGGCACATGAATCGCATCCTCGAAATCAACGTCGAACAGCGCTGGGTGCGCGTGCAGGCCGGCGTCGTCAAAGATCAGCTCAACGCCGCACTGAAATCCGCCGGGCTGTTTTTCGCCCCGGAACTCTCGACTTCGAACCGCGCCACGGTCGGCGGCATGATCAACACCGACGCCAGTGGCCAAGGCAGTTGCACCTACGGCAAGACCCGCGATCACGTGCTCGAATTGCACATGATCCTGCGCGGTGGCGAACGTCTGCACGGCCAGCCGCTGGAGGAAAACCAACTCGGCGAACAATGCGCGCGCGAGGATCGGGTCGGCGAAGTTTATCGTTGTGCGCGGCAAATCATCGACGAGCAGGGCGAGCTGATCAAACAGACCTTCCCCGATCTCAACCGCTGCCTGACTGGCTACGATCTGGCCCACCTGCGTGAGGACGATCAGCGCTTCAACATCAACAGCGTGCTGTGCGGCGCCGAAGGTTCGCTGGGCTTCGTGGTCGAGGCGAAACTCAACGTGCTGCCGATCCCCAAGCACACGATGCTGGTGAACATCCGCTACGCCGGGTTCATGGATGCGCTGCGCGATGCCCGCGCGCTGATGGCGCTCAAACCGCTGTCGATTGAAACCGTCGATTCGAAAGTGCTGCTGCTGGCGATGCAGGATATCGTCTGGCACGGCGTCGCCGAGTACTTCCCCGAGAGCGGCGAACGGCCGACGCTGGGCATCAATCTGGTGGAGTTCTGTGGTGACGATCCCGAGGAACTGCAACAGCGGGTCGCAGACTTTATCGAGCATTTGAGCAGCGACAATACTGTCGAACGGCTGGGCCATACGCTGGCGGTCGGTCACACGGCGGTGAACAAGGTCTACGGCATGCGCAAACGCGCGGTGGGTCTGCTCGGCAACGTCGCCGGTGAAGCGCGGCCGCAGCCGTTTGTTGAAGACACTGCGGTGCCGCCGCAGCACCTGGCCGAGTACATCGCCGAGCTGCGCGAGCTGCTCGACAGCCACGGTTTGCAGTACGGCATGTTTGGCCACGTCGATGCCGGCGTGTTGCACGTACGGCCGATTCTCGACATGAAAGATCCGCAGCAAGCGGCGCTGGTGCGGCCGGTGTCCGATGGCGTGGCGGCGCTGACTCAACGTTATGGCGGCCTGCTGTGGGGCGAGCATGGCAAAGGTCTGCGCTCGGAATACGTGCCGGCATTCTTCGGTGAACTGTATCCCGCGTTGCAGGCGCTGAAGGCTGCGTTCGACCCGTTCAACCAGTTCAACCCCGGCAAGATCGCCACACCGAATATCCCCGGCGCCGCGCTGCTGAAGATTGATGAAGTAACCCTGCGTGGCGAACTGGATCGGCAGATCGACGAAAAGGTCTGGCAGGACTACGGCGCCGCCATGCACTGCAACGGCAATGGCGCCTGCTACAACTTCGATCCTGACGACGCGATGTGTCCCTCGTGGAAAGCCACTCGCCAGCGCGCGCAATCGCCCAAGGGCCGCGCGTCGTTGATCCGCGAATGGCTGCGCTTGCAGGGTGCGGCGGGGGTGGATGTGTTGTCCGGAGCCGTGCGCCGACCGGCGTTTTTCTCGTCCTTGGTGCAGCGCTGGCGCAACAGCCGTGGGCCAGGCGCTGACTTTTCCCATGAAGTGTATGACGCGATGGCCGGGTGTCTGGCGTGCAAATCCTGCGCTGGGCAATGCCCGGTAAAGGTCAACGTCCCGGATTTTCGTTCGCGCTTTCTAGAGCTGTATCACACACGCTATCTGCGACCGCTGCGCGATTACTTGATCGCCTCGCTGGAGTTCACCATCCCGCACATGGCACGGGTGCCGCTGCTTTATAACGGGTTGATGGGCGCTGCGCTGGTTCGCCGAATGCTTGAACGCGTCGGGGGCATGGTCGATGTGCCGCTGCTCAGCCGTTTCGATTTTCACGCGTCGATGCGCCGCTGGCAGGTGCAGCCAGCTTCAGTGGCGCGGCTGTCGGCGCTGACTCCCGCGCAACGCGAACGCAGCGTGGTGCTGGTGCAGGATGCGTTCACTCGCTACTTCGAAGCGCCGCTACTGGCGGACTTGATCGAGCTGATTTCGCGTCTCGGTTATCAGGTTTATCTGGCGCCGTTCAGCGCCAATGGCAAGCCGCTGCATGTGCAGGGTTTCCTCTCGGCATTCAATCGCGCGGCGTTGCGCAATGCCGGGCAACTGCGGGAACTGGCTGAGATTGGGGTGCCGCTGGTGGGGCTGGATCCGGCGATGACGCTGGTCTATCGCCAGGAATATCTGAAGGTTCCGGGCATGCAGGATTGCCCGGAAGTGGCGCTGGTGCAGGAATGGTTGCTGAAGGTCATGCCTGAGCGCGCGGGCAATCAACAAGCCTTCCGTCTGTTGGCGCACTGCACCGAGAAAACCAACGCCCCGGCCGCAACCCGGCAGTGGGAGCAGGTGTTTGAACGGGTTGGCCTGAAGCTGGCGACTCAGGCGACTGGTTGCTGCGGGATGTCCGGCACTTACGGACATGAAGCACGCAACCGCGAAACCTCGGCGCTGATCTTCGAGCAATCCTGGGCCAAGCATGTCGCGGTGCCGGTGGAGCAGGGTGAGGCATTGGCCACCGGCTATTCGTGCCGCAGTCAGGTCAAGCGCGAGGCGCAGCAAACGCTGCGCCATCCGTTGCAAGTGTTGCTGCAAGTCCTGCGCAGCGCTTGATCAGCGGCGATCCAGCCACACCGTCTGCGCGTTGCAGAATTCGCGCACGCCGAAGTGCGACAGTTCTCGGCCGAAACCGCTTTTCTTCACGCCACCAAAGGTCACGCGCGGATCGCTGGCCGAGTAGCCGTTGATGAACACGCCGCCGGTTTCCAGTTCGCCGGTCAATGACTGCGCCAGTTCGACGTTGGCGGTGTAGATCGTTGCGGTCAGGCCGAAATCGTTGTCGTTGGCCAGGGCCACGGCATGCGCGCAATCGCGGGCGGTGATGATCGAGGCGACCGGGCCGAACAGTTCCTGTTTGAACGAGGTCATCTGATCGGTGACATCGGCCAGCACGGTTGGCTCGTAGTAGTTGCCCGGGCCTTGCGCCTTGCCGCCGCCGAGCAGCAGGGTCGCTCCTTCTTCGAGGGTCGCGCGCACTTGCTGATCGAGTTCATCACGCAGATCGAAACGTGCCATCGGGCCGATGTAGGTGTCAGCGGCGAGTGGATCGCCGACCACCAGTTGGCGCGTGGCTTCGACAAACTTGCGGGTGAATTCTTCGACCACGCTTTGTTCGATGATCAGCCGCTTGGCAGCGGCGCAGACCTGACCGGAGTTCTGATAGCGACCGATCACGGCGGCTTGCACCGCTTCGTCAATGTTGGCGTCATTGAGCACGATAAATGGATCGGAACCACCCAGCTCCAGCACACATTTTTTCAGCGCGGCACCGGCCTGCGAACCGATGGCCATGCCGGCGCGCACGCTGCCGGTCAGGGTCACGGCGGCGATGCGTGGGTCAGCGATGGCGCTGGATACGCCGTCCGGGGTGACGTTGATCACTTCAAATACGCCATCGGCGAAACCGGCGCGCACGAAGGCGTCGCGCAGCAGATAAGCGCTGCCCATCACGTTCGGCGCATGCTTGAGCACATAAGTGTTGCCGGCCAGCAGCGTCGGGACGGCACCGCGCAGCACTTGCCAGATCGGGAAATTCCACGGCATCACCGCCAGGATCGGGCCAAGCGGGCGATACTCGATGCGCGCTTTGCCGCCTTCAACCTGAGTCGGTTCGGCGTCGAGCATGGCCGGGCCGTGTTCGGCGTACCACTCGCAGAGCTTGGCGCATTTCTCGACTTCGCCACGGGCCTGAGCGATCGGCTTGCCCATTTCCTGGGTGATCATGGTTGCCATGGCTTCGGCGCCATCGCGCAACGCGCCGGCGAGGGCGGTCAGCAGGCGCGAGCGGTCTTGCAGCGGTTTGCGTTTCCACTTGTTGAAGCCGTACGCGGCGCGGGTCAGCGCGGCATCCAGCGCTTCGGCAGATTCGAATGCGTAGTGGCCGATCTGCTCGCCGGTTGTTGGATTGATCGAGATAGCGTGGGTCTGGCTGGAGATCGGGCTCATGGCATGGTCCTGCAATGTGAGTTGATGGGCACAGAGTAGGGTGGCGTTTGTTTTCTGGAAACTGAATAATAAAGATCGTTTCTTTCACGTTTGGAGAATGACTGTGGATCTGGTGCAGCTGGAAATCTTCAAAGCCGTTGCCGAACACGGCAGCATCAGCGCGGCGGCGCAGCAGATTCATCGCGTGCCGTCGAACCTGACCACGCGGATCAAACAGCTCGAAGAAGACTTGGGCGTCGATCTGTTCATTCGCGAGAAAAGCCGACTGCGCTTGTCGCCGGCCGGTTGGAGTTTTCTCGAATACACCCGGCGCATTCTCGATCTGGTGCAGGAAGCGCGAGCGACGGTTGCGGGGGAGGAACCGCAGGGCGCTTTCCCACTGGGTTCGCTGGAAAGCACGGCGGCAGTGCGTATCCCTGGCCTGCTCGCGGCGTACAACCAGCAGCATCCGAAAGTCGATCTGGATCTGTCGACCGGACCTTCCGGAACGATGATCGACGGCGTGCTTTCCGGCCGCTTGGCGGCGGCATTCGTCGACGGCCCGGTGCTGCATCCGGCGCTGGAAGGTGTGCCGGCTTTCGAAGAGGAAATGGTCATCATCGCGCCGCTGCATCACGCGTCGGTGCAGCGCGCCAGTGACGTCAACGGCGAGAATATCTACGCCTTCCGCTCCAATTGTTCTTATCGCCATCACTTCGAAAAATGGTTCAGCACCGACGCCGCGGTGCCCGGCAAGATCTTTGAGATGGAGTCCTACCACGGCATGCTCGCCTGCGTCAGCGCCGGTGCCGGTCTGGCACTGATGCCACGCAGCATGCTGCAAAGCATGCCCGGTTGCGCGACGGTCAGCGTCTGGCCGCTGGCGGCAGATTTCCGTTTTCTGACGACCTGGCTGGTGTGGCGCCGGGGCACGGTGTCGCGCAGTCTGAGCAGTTTTGTACGTTTGCTTGAAGAGCGCGGGGTGGTGCGCGAAAAAGCTGATTGACACCTTGTGTCATGGCTCGGTTAGTATCGCCATATACAAACGTATACAGCGTATGAATCGCGCCATTTGATTTCGGGAATCACTCATGACCAACCACACCGTGCTGCTGTTCTCCTACGGCACGCTTCAAGACACCGCTGTGCAACTATCGAACTTCGGACGTGAGTTACACGGCCGCGCCGACAGCCTGCCGGGCTATAAGCAGACCATGGTGGAGATCACCGACCCTGCGGTGCTCGCCACCAGCGGCAAAACCCATCACCCGATTGTGCAGGCCAGTGGCGACATCAAGGACGAGATTGCCGGCACGGTGTTCGAGATCAGCGAACAGGAACTGGCCGCCGCCGATGACTACGAAGTGTCCGACTACAAACGCGTGAGTGTTGTACTGAAGTCCGGCAGCAACGCCTGGGTTTACGTGCAGGCGTGAGGCGCTGTAGTTGTTGCTTCCAGCACCGGTGTACCCACGTATTCAACCGACGAAGAAAAGGGGCGCCGACATCGCAGTCGGCGCCCCTTTTCTTCGTAGCGATCAAGCTCAGATCGAACTCAGCGATTGAGGAACGCCAGCAGGTCTTCGTTCAGTTCCTGAGCATGAGTCACGGCAAAACCGTGCGGTGCGCCGGCATAGACTTTCAGCTCGGCGCCCTGGATCTGTTCAGCGGCCAGTTTGCCGGTGGTGGCGAACGGCACGATCTGGTCGCCGTCACCGTGGATCACCAGCGTCGGCACGTCGATCTTGGCCATGTCCGGACGGAAGTCGGTTTCCGAGAACGCGGTGACGCAATCTACGGTACCTTTCAGGGAGGCTAGCAGGGCGATGTTCAGAGTCTGGGTCAGCACGCCGTCGGAGACTTTCTGGCCCTGGTTAGTGCCATAGAACGGCGCGTTGAAATCGGCGATGAACTGCGCGCGATCCTTGAGCAGGCCAGCCTTGATCCCGTCGAAAACCGCTTTTGGCACACCTTCGGCAAAATCGGCTTTCTGACCGAACAGCGGCGTTACCGCGCCCAGCAACACCAGCCCGGCAACGCGCTCGCTGCCGTGACGTGCGATATAACGGCTGACATCGCCACCGCCCATGGAGAAACCGACCAGCGTCACATCACGCAGATCCAGATGCTCGATCAACTGCGCGATGTCATCGGCAAAGGTGTCGTAATCGTAACCGGTCCACGGCTGCTCGGAACGCCCGAAGCCGCGACGGTCGAAGGCGATCGTGCGAAAGCCGCGGCTACTCAAGTATTCCATCTGGTATTCCCACATGTCGGCATCCAGCGGCCAGCCATGGCTGAACAGGACGGGCTTACCGCTGCCCCAGTCCTTGAAGTAGATTTCGGTGCCGTCTTGGGTCTGGAAGGTGCTCATGGAAACTCCTTGAGTTTGCGGTCAGTCGTGTAGACGCGAGTGGATGCCGCGATGGCAGCGTTCACTATCGACGTAATCTGCATCGGCAACTTGTACGCAAGTGCTAATTTTTCATTGTCTGAAGCGAGCGTTGTCGGCTACACGCCATTTCGCGATACGACGTAATTCTTTTCGACAGGCAGGAGAGGAGCTTGGGCGCTTTTATCCAAGTCATCCTGTCCATCTACAAAGGTGATGACACAAAAGTGCCCAGATGCAGAGCAACACGTCAGGGGCTCTGGTCTCCGGCTTTGAGAGGGTATCGGCTACAGAAAATGCTACAGCGGCCGATGCATGGCGCGAGAGCTACGACATAAGCCTCTCAACTGGATCAAAACCACTATGGGGATAATTAATTGAGGTTCCTGCATGCGTTTCGCCGGTTAGTCATATGTTTGAGTCTTGTCCTTGGCGCCCTGTCGGTGTTTGTCATGATTTCGCTCGTGTTAGTGTCGTTAGTGATGTTTGTTCTGTTTTTGTTTTGTGAACCGGATTTTGTAGTTATTTTCAAGTGGGCGGGCATGCCGTTAGCATGTTTGTTGACGATTCGATGGGTTTGTAAAAGCACAACGATGCTGAAGGCGGTTTTGAGAGGTGATTTTTAGAGCATAGGTGTGTGGGCGTAACATCTAGCCTTATGTTCTTTTTTCAATGAATGAACTGACTTGGTGAGGCGGATGTGAATGTAATGTGTGAGAATAATTTGAGCTCTCGGTAAGTGGGCAAATACTTTATTAGCATGTTAACTCCGTGGAGCAGAATAGAACATGTCGATAGTGTGCAAAGGCACCGTCATGGCCGGAGAGCACCGTGGCTGGACAGTGATTGTCGAAGATGATCGAGATGGGGGTACGGGTGGCTATTACCTTTATTTTGAAAGCAGCGATGGCCGAGGGTTTGATTTTTGGTTCGAATCCGAGGCTGGATTGCGGGCGCAACTAGAGGATTTCGAAATTGACTTCAGGGAGCTTGACTAAAGAGAGCTTTAAATGATGAAGGCTATTTCCTGTTATTGCTCTCTTCCAGACTCAATGTCTGAGAAAGATGTGGCATGCGAATTTCATGATCTACTGCAAGTAGTGCTTGGTTCTGGAAGGTTGAAGTATGAGTTTTTAGAGGCTGCTCTTGAACTCAGTGATCGTCAGTGGCATACCTATAAACCGTTGGACCAGCTACTAAAGGTAAAGGTCGAGCAGGCCCTGATTAGTCGTTGGGATGGCTTTGATTTCGCTTTTGCTGAGGGTTCGATTATTGTTGCTGCAAAGCTTGGGTTAGTGGGTTTTTTCGAATTTATATCAAGCCGAAGTGCTGGTGAGCTTTCACCTGATGTCGCTATGGAGATAAAGGAAGCACTTGCGGAACTGGGTGCCGACATTTCTGATCCTTACAGCGGTATGTGACTTTTGCCGGCAAGCAACCTGGAAAAAAAGGGACGAGACAAAGGGATAGATTTATTTTTCGGGACGAGAGGGGTAAGTTCATTGTTCGTAAATTTTAAAAAAAACTGTCCCCTTCTTTCGTCCCTTTGTTCTTTGTTCTTTGTTCTTTGTTCTTTGTTCTTTGTTTGATTTTTGAAAGGGCAGGATGGCAACTGAATACATCGTGAAAAATAGTGAGTCGTGGTCAGCTTCACGTCGATCGGAACAATTAAAAATTGAGGCTTTGAAATGGATCAGGTTTTGTTAGTAAGAAGCGCGAATAAGCTGGAGGAGCTTCTCTCTCGCCATTCAGTAGCTGATGAAGAGGTGAAGGGGCTATTTGATGCGCTGTCAACATTGATTGCTGATGCGCGCGCAGGGAAAATTTTTTCCCCTGTTGAATGGGGGAGCGTCCCAGGTGCGTATAGTTTTAATGAGGGCGGTCTGCGAAGATATAGCGATCTTGAGACCGCTTATGCGGAATTCAAGATAGAAGTTACCGGTGGTGAGGGTCCGCTGTTGAGACGCCTTCGCTCAGAGTACTGAAGGGGGGCAGATATATTTCTGCGGAAATGGCAAGATTTTTTTGGCGGAGTTAAAAGTGGCGTCCGTGCAGCTTGAAAAAATAATTGAATGTTTTTTTACATACGCAAATGAACAGGGAAAGCCCTATAAGGAATTTCCCTTGGATACCGAAATAGAGGAATTCGGTGCGCCCTATATTGAGATTTCTGCGTCAGGTAAGCTAGCCCTCGTTGCGAGAGATCGCGGTACGGAGCAGCTTAGGAAAGAAACGATGTCGCCAGAGGTTATGGCCAAGTGGGTATTTGAGCTTTTTAGCTACTAGGCTTCGCCGGCGATGGGCGAAAGACGGAGTGCGCGGTAATGAAATTAAATATCGACTTTCCCGATAATATGATTACGGATGACTTGCTAAAACAGCAACGAATCCCGTGCTTTTGTAAAGTTGCTACTCAGTTTGAGATCTTCTTTTCGGATACCGTTCCGGAATCATCTGGCGTTGTATCTGATTGGGATCGCAGAGAATTGGAGTTGCGAGCCATTGCGGGCGCAGGTGGTCATTATACCCATTTCGCTAATGGGTTGATTACATTGAAGAAAATAGGTGATGGCGTTTTCGAAATCGTTGATCTCGAAATATTTTATAGAACTTTCGGTTGGTGCGCGGTATTGCGTAACGGAAACTACGCCCCTCCTGGGAATTTCTGGGATGAAGAATAGGCTTCTCACGGATACTGAAATCCGTAATCAATATTGCGAGAGAAGATGGGGACGTGAAAAGAGTCTAGCCGCGCGGCAGATCCGGACCAGCGCATGGAGGTGGTGGGTGCCGTTGTCGATTCAGGCCGGATCGACGTATTGCGGTAGTAAACGTGCCGCACTGATATTGATTGCCGGGAAACAACAAGCATGAGCATGAACAAAGCAGCCTATCCACGTTTGAAAGTGTTTTTGATCTTCCTTTTCTGCCCTGCGGTTCCGGGCTTTATCGCTGGCATCGTCAAGACATTTGCGACGATCGCTCATATCGCCATGAACCCAAGGCTTATAGGTGAGGTCGCGGGCGCCCAATTGATGTTGATGCCGTTTCTTGCGCCGGTACTCGCCGTTCTGATATTTCTGATCCCGTTTCTGTTTTTCTCGGCGGTGATCGCGTTGACTAAGGTCATGAAGACTCCACGAGCGTGCATGTTGATCGCACTTTCAGGTGCTTCGTTAGCCACATTGTGGGTGATGCCTTTTATCCTGGCAGTGGTACGCGAACACGACGGCGCAGCAGTCTCGGATTATGCCTGGGAAATTGTTGTACTGTTTCTGACATCAATGGCGACCTGTTGGCTTACTGCACGTCTGTCTCTGCCGGAAACGCAAACGCCCCGAACAGATCAGGGCGCTTTGGTTTAACAGGTTCGGTAGCCCTTATCTGAACGCCGGCACCACATGCTTGATAAACAGCTCCAGCGACTTCTTCTTCTCCGCATGCGGCAAGCTGTTGTCACACCAGAAACTGAACTCATCCACCCCCAGTTCCTGGTAGTACTTGATGCGCGGAATGATCTCTTCCGGCGTACCAATCATCGCAGTCTTGTGCAGGCTCTCCAGCTCAAACTCTGGCCTTGCAGCAAACTTTTCTTCCGGGCTCGGCGCGAGGAAGCCGTTGACCGGCACTTCCTTGTTGCCAAACCACGCATCGAACGTGCGGTAAAACCGTGAGATCGCTTTCGCGCCAACCTTCCAGCCTTCCGGATCATCAACCCCGTGCACATGCGTGTGACGCAGCACCATCAATTGCGGGCGCGGCACATCAGGATTGTTGTCCAGCGCGGTCTGGAATTTGTTCTTCAGGTCGAGGACTTCTTCGTCGCCCTTCATCAATGGCGTAACCATCACGTTGCAGCCGTTGGCCACCGCAAAATTGTGCGAGTCCGGGTCGCGGGCGGCGATCCACATGGGTGGATTGGGCTTCTGAATCGGTTTCGGCACGCTGGTGGAAGTGGGGAATTTCCAGATGTCGCCGTCGTGTGCGTAGTCGCCTTGCCACAGGGCGCGTACCACCGGAACCATTTCGCGCAGTGCCTGGCCGCCGCTTGACGCAGGCATGCCGCCGGCCATGCGGTCGAATTCAACCTGATAAGCGCCGCGCGCGAGGCCGACTTCCATCCGGCCGTTGCTGATCACGTCGAGCAACGCACATTCACCGGCGACCCGCAGCGGATGCCAGAACGGCGCGATGATGGTGCCGGCGCCGAGGTGGATGGTGGTGGTCTTGGCGGCGAGGTACGCCAGCAGCGGCATCGGGCTCGGCGAGATGGTGTACTCCATGGCGTGGTGTTCGCCGATCCACACGGTGCTGAAACCGCCGGCCTCGGCCATCAGCGTCAGTTCGGTCAGGTCTTCGAACAGTTGGCGGTGGCTGACGCTTTCGTCCCAGCGTTCCATGTGTACGAACAGGGAAAATTTCATGACGCTACCTCAAATCTTTTGTTATCGGCCGGTCGTGTGCGGGCCTGGTTGTCTGGCAATCGCTTGGATCAGGCAACGAGGGGCAGGGCGCCCATCTTGCCGTGGCAATACACCAGCGGGCCGTGGCTCTGCTGAGGCACGATCAGGTTCTTCACGGCGCCGACCATGATGGCGTGGTCGCCGCCTTCATATTCACGCCACAACTCACACTCGATGATAGCCGTCGCATTGGCGAGGATCGGATTGCCCAGATCGCTCAGCGTCCACTCGATGCCCTGCGCCTTGTCTTTTCCTTTACGCGCGAAGGCATAGGCTTCGCCTTGCTGACTGCCGGACAGCACGTGAATGGCAAAGCGTTTGTTCTTGATCAGGACCGGGTAGGAGTCGGAGCTGTAGTTGGGGCAGAACAGCACCAGCGCCGGGTCCATCGACAGCGAACTGAACGCGCTGGCGGTGAGGCCGACGATCTGACCGTCGTCATCCAGGGTGGTGATGACGGTTACGCCGGACGGGAACGAACCCATGACTTGTTTGTAGACGGCAGCATCGATCATTGAGCAATCCTCGAGTGCGTTGAAACGGGTTTTTATGAGATTTGTAGGTCTGATGGTATACCGTAATACATCGATTGCAAGGGCTTTTTCGAGGAAGCGATCAGCGTTGTTTGCGTATCCCGACGGTCACGCAGATTGGCCATTTCGATCCCCTTTTGGCCAACCAACCACTGTGATCGAACCCCGACGTCGGCAAGAATCGAAACCACCGCAACACACTAAAAATATTTGACGCTTGCGCGCTTTGCCCTTGGCTACCGTTACAGCCACTGCCGTGTACAGAACATAAAAACCATCGAACTCACGTCGCATTCGGGGAAACACCATGGTCACGATGAAACGCATTCTGGGCGCCACTGTCTGTGGGCTGACGCTGCTGGCCAGCGCCGTACAGGCCGAACAGCGCGAGCTGCGGGTGTACAACTGGGCCGATTACATTCTGCCGGCGGTGCCCAAGGACTTCGCGGCGAAAAGCGACATCAAAGTGACTTGGGACACCTTCGACACCAACGAATCGCTGGAAGCGAAGCTGCTGACCGGTAACTCCGGCTACGACTTGGTGGTGCCGTCGAACCAGTTCCTCGACACGCAGATCAAGGCCGGCGTGTTCCAGAAACTCGACAAATCCAAACTGCCGAACTGGAGTCACCAGGATCCGGCGCTGCTCAAACTGCTCGACACCAACGACCCCGGCAACCAGTACGGCGTGCCATACATGTACGGTACTGTGCTGATTGGCTTCAACCCGGCCAAGGTCAAGGCTGTGCTGGGCGAGAATGCGCCGGTGGACAGTTGGGATCTGGTGTTCAAACCGGAAAACATGGAGAAGCTCAAATCCTGCGGTGTGGCGATGCTTGATTCGCCGTCGGAAATCCTGCCGCTGGCCCTGCATTATCTGGGGCTCGACCCGAACAGCCAGAACCCCGCTGACTACGAGAAGGCCAAAGCGCTGATGCTCAAAGTCCGCCCGTACGTGACGTACTTCAACTCGGCCAAGTACATGACCGACATCGCCAACGGCGATATCTGCGTGGCCATCGGTTACTCCGGCAGCTTCTACCAATTCGCCAACCGCGCCAAAGAGGCGGGCAATGGCGTGGTGGTCGACTGGCGTTTGCCGAAAGAAGGCGCGCCGATCTGGTTCGATACGTTCGCCATTCCCAAGAGCGCGAAGAACGTGACCGAGGCGCATGAATTCCTCAACAACCTGCTCGATCCGAAAGTCATCGCTTCGATCAGTGACTTCCTTGGCTACCCGAACGCGAACAAGGATTCGATGGGTCTGATCAACAAGGAAATCACCGGCAACCCGAACCTGACGCCGACCAGTGAGGCGCTGAAAACCTTGTACGTGGTGCAGCCGCTGCCGCAGAAAATGGAGCGCGTCAGGACGCGGGTCTGGACCAGTATCAAGTCCGGGAATTGATCAGTACACCTGGCGGTTTAATGGGGCTGTGTCTGGTCTTTGCGGGTGAGGATCAGGCTCAGCACCACCGACAACAGAATCACCCCGCCGACCACTGCCAGCGACCACTCCACCGGCATGTGAAACCACGGCATCAGCGTCATCTTCCCGCCAATAAATACCAGCACCAGCGCCAGGCCGTATTTGAGCAGATGAAACCTGTCCGCCATGTCCGCGAGCAAAAAGTACAGCGCGCGCAGGCCCATGATCGCGAAGATGTTCGAGGTGAAAATGATGAACGGGTCGGTGGTGACGGCGAAGATCGCCGGGATGCTGTCAACCGCGAACATCAAGTCACTGGCCTCGATCAGCACCAGCACCAGAAACATCGGCGTGGCCCAGCGCGCGCCGTTCTGACGCACAAAAAACCGTTCACCATGAAAGCCCTTGGTGATGCGCAGATGCCCGCGCACCCAGCGCAATAACGGGTTGTTATCCAGATCCGGTTGCTGGTCGGCGAACACCAGCATCTTGATCCCTGTGATGATCAAAAACGCACCGAACACATACAACAGCCACGCAAACTGCGAGACCAGCCAGACCCCGGCGAAGATCATTGCCGCGCGCATCACGATCGCCCCGAGCACGCCGTACAGCAGCACCCGGCGTTGCAGCTCCGGTGGCACGGCAAAGTAGCCGAAGATCATCACGAAGACGAACATGTTGTCGATTGATAGCGATTGCTCGATCAAATATCCGGTGAGGAATTCCAGGGTTTTCTGTTGTGCAATTTCAGGACCGAATTCGCTATTCAGATACCACCAGAGCAACCCGGCGAAGGCCAGCGCAAGCATGCACCATGCGATGACCCAGCTCGACGCTTCGCGCACCGACACGCGGTGGGCTTTGCGCCCGCCGAAGACGAACAAGTCCACGGCGAGCATGGCGAGGATGAAAATGATGAAGGCACACCACATCCATGGTTCGCCGATGTTGATGGGCTGCATGGCGTTCTCCCGGTTTTTGTTTTGGGGTAGACGGGGCCATGCTAGCCGCGAGTTTGCTGCAAGGAAAAATCGTTTATTTTTGCCCGACTCTTCGTAAAAAACGAAGTATCGCCGTCGGGACTTTCTGTAGGTGCTTTACGCTCCCAGCGGTGGTGTACGCGGGGGCACCAAGCGTTTCGAGCCGGTAGATTCGAACGCCGAAGCCAAACGCAGCAACTCCGAATCATCATAAGCGCGCCCGGCAAACGTCAGCCCGACCGGCATGCCGATATCGGCCATCACGCCCATTGGCACGGTCACGGTTGGCACGCCGAGATGGCGAATCGCGAGGTTGCCGTTGGCCACCCACACGCCATTACTCCAGGCGATGTCTGCCGAGGCCGGATTCACATCGGCGTCCGCCGGCCCGACGTCGGCGTTGGTCGGGAACAGCACGGCGTCGAGGCCGAGGCGATCCATCCAGTCTTCGAGGTCGATCTTGCGCGTGTGTTCGAGGCCGCGCAGGCCGTCGGGCAGGGTCGGGATCTGATCCCACGGCGTGATACCGCGCTCGGCCATGCGTACGTACTCGTCCATGCCGGCGGCCAGATCGCCTTCACGGTTGGGCAGGGTGCCCGGGTCGTGCGGGAAGATTTTCGGCCCGTCGACATCCACCAGACGATTGAGCTTCGGATCACCGTTGGCCTGCAGGAACTCATCGAACGCCCACGCCGACAGATCCCAAAGTTCATGGTGCATGAACTCTTTGGAGACGATGCCGCGATTGAACACGGTCGGCGCGCCAGGACGATCACCTTCGCAGTTGGAGACCAGCGGGAAATCCACCTCGATGACTTCGGCGCCGGCAGCTTCCAGTGCTGCGCGGGCCTGTTTCCACAGATCGATCACCGAGGCGCGGGTGTTGATGCGCTGCCCGGTCGGGCCACCAATGCCCGGTTCCTCACTAGTGCCAGCCTCGGGGTCAGCGTTGATGTACATGCGCGGCACGCCCAGGCGCTTGCCGGCCAGAGATTCGCTGCTGACTGCCAGCGCGGCGTATGAAGCCGGGCGCACTGACGCAACGCTCGGGATCGGCACCCATGGTTGCAGGCGCCACAGATCGCCACGGGTGTCGGGGTCTTCCGCGACGACCACGTCGAGCACTTCGAGCAGATCGGCCATGGTGCGCGCGTAAGGCACGACCACGTCCATGGTCGGCGTCAGCGGCCAGTTGCCGCGCACCGAGATCACCCCACGCGACGGGGTGTAGGCGCACAAGCCGTTGTTCGAAGCAGGCCCACGTCCGCTTGACCAGGTTTCTTCCGCCAGACCGAATGCCGAGAAACTAGCTGCCGTGGCTGTACCTGCGCCATTCGACGAGCCGGAGGCAAACGGTGCAGTCAGGTAGTCAGCGTTGTACGGGCTCTCGGCCCGGCCATAGACGCCGCGCTGCATGCCGCCATTGGCCATCGGTGGCATGTTGGTCTTGCCCAGACAGATCGCCCCGGCCGCGCGCAGGCGCTCGATGGTGAAGGCGTCGCGCTGAGCCACAAGATCGACAAATGCCGGGCTTCCGGACGCAGCGGTCAGGCCTTTGACCAGGTAGCTGTCCTTGGCGGTGTAGGGAATGCCGTCCAGCGGACCGAGGGTTTCACCTTTGGCGCGACGCGCATCCGAGGCCTGCGCTTCTTGCAGCGCCTGGGGATTGCGCACGACTACCGCATTCAACGCAGTGGCGGTGTCTGCGCCGTCGTAGGCGTCGATTCTGGCGAGGTAAGCCTGCACCAGCTCGACCGCCGTGGTCTGGCCGGATTCGAGCGCTGAGCGCAGTTGGGCAATGGAAACTTCAGTGACTTCAATCATGTGATTACCGCCGAAGGGTTCTCAAAGGGTTGATCAATGGCAAACGATGTAAAAAATTATTGATGGTAAGACTCTACCCGGAACTTTGCCGAATGGCATGTGCAAAGTCGATAAATATCGGTAATTTCATCGGAAAAATTCTCCGGGCGTCTCACCGAACTGCTGGCGGAACGCGGCGATGAATGCCGAAGTTGAATCGTAACCGCAGGCCAGAGCCACGTCGGTGACGCGTTCGCCTTTTTCCAGTGGCGTCAGTGCGCCGAGCAAACGCAAGCGCTGGCGCCATGCGCGGAAGGTCAGACCGGTGTCACGCAGGAACAACCGGCTGAGGGTTTTCTCTGTCACGTCAAACTTTTGCGCCCAATGGCTGAGCGTGGTCGGTTGTTCCGGATGCTGCTCCAGGCTCTGATAGATCTGCCGCAAACGCGCATCTTGCGGCAGCGGCAACATCAGATCGATCTGCGGAGCGTCGGCCAGTTGATCGAGAATCACCTGCGCCAGACGCCCGTGCGGGCCGTTTTGCTCGTACTCCACCGGCACCTGACTGAAGGCTCGGATCAACTCGCGCAACAGGTCACTGACCCCCAGTACATGGCAACGCTCGAGCGCCCATCCCGACACGCTGCAATCGATGTACAGGCTGCGCATTTCAGTGTGCGGCGAGCTGAATACCCGGTGCGGCATGCCCGCCGGAATCCACACCGCACGCTCCGGCGGCGCGACGAAGCGGCCGGCTGCGGTCTGCACTTCGAGCACACCTTGAATCGCATACGACAACTGTACCCACGGATGACTGTGGCGGCGGGTGAGGGCGCGATTGGGCAATGATTCGGTGCGCCCATACAGCGGACGCGGCAGGCTGGGCAGCCCGGGAATGCTACGCCGTATGCTTTTGTCATGTCCTTTAGGCGGCATCGATGGGCTCTTCGGCGTTAGTCGGTAATTCAGTAGCACGTTAGAGTCGCTGTCACGTACTGGCAACCCCCGGATGAGCAAACCATGACCCGCCCCAGATTCCTGCCCGATAACTTCACCCTGACCCTGATCGGTGTGGTGCTGCTGGCCAGCTTCCTGCCGGCCAGCGGCCAGGTCGCGGTCGGCTTCGGCTGGCTGACCAACATCGCCATCGCGCTATTGTTTTTCCTGCACGGCGCCAAGCTGTCGCGCGAATCGATCATCGCCGGCGCCGGTCACTGGCGTCTGCATTTGCTGGTGTTCAGCCTGACCTTCGTCCTGTTTCCATTGCTGGGGCTGGCGCTCAAACCACTGCTCGCGCCGATGGTCGGCGACAACCTGTATTTGGGCATGCTTTATCTGTGCGCGCTGCCGGCCACGGTGCAATCGGCTATCGCGTTCACTTCGCTGGCGCGCGGCAATATTCCGGCGGCGATTTGCAGTGCGGCGGCATCGAGTCTGTTCGGGATCTTCCTCACGCCGCTGCTGGTGACCTTGCTGCTGGACGTACACGGTGACGGCGGTTCGACCCTCGATGCGATCCTGAAAATCAGCGTGCAATTACTGCTGCCATTCATTGCCGGCCAGATCGCCCGGCGCTGGATCGGCGCGTGGGTCGGTCGCAACAAGAACTGGCTGAAATTCATTGATCAGGGTTCGATTCTGCTGGTGGTGTACGGCGCGTTCAGCGAAGCAGTGAACGAGGGTATCTGGCATCAGATCCCTGTCTTGGAACTACTCGGGCTGGTGGTCGCGTGCTGCATTTTGCTGGCACTGGTGTTGCTGGCGGCGACTGTGCTGGGCAAGGCATTCGGGTTCAGTCTGGAAGACCGCATCACGATTCTGTTCTGTGGCTCGAAAAAGAGCCTGGCGACCGGTGTACCGATGGCTCAGGTATTGTTCGGCGGCGCGACCATTGGCGTGCTGATTCTGCCGCTGATGCTGTTCCATCAGATTCAATTGATGGTCTGTGCAGTGTTGGCGCAGCGTTATGCGCAACGGCACGAGTCGGTGCCCGAGTTGATGGCGCAGATCGATCCTTGATGTAGCCCCGGCTAAGCGTTGTAGCCTGGCCAGCGTGTTTGCAAACGCTCAATCAAGTAATCGATGAACGCCCGAGCCTTGGGCGTCATCGCCTCGCGATCCTGCACGCAGGCATAGATATCCAGCGGCTCGACATGGGCATAGGTTGACGCGTCGCGCTGCTCGAACAGTGCGACGAGTTGGCCGCTTTCGATATAGGGCGCCGCCACGAATTCAGCCAGCCGTGTGATGCCTGCGCCATGAATCGCCATCTGCGCGAGTGCATCGATGTCGTCACTGATTGCAGTCGCATTGATCGGAGCATCGAAGCGTTGCCCGTCGCGGACGAAACCCCAGCGTAGAAAACGCCCATCCAATGGGTAGCGGAATGCCAGGCACGCGTGCCTTTGCAAGTCTTCAGGTATCTGCGGCCGGCCTGCGCGTTGCAGGTAGGCAGGCGCCGCACAGACGATGAACGGCACCGAGGCGACCTGGCGCGCGACGATGGCGTCCTCGAGTTGCGGCTTGATCCGCAGGCTCAAATCAATGCCGTCCTGAATGTGGTTGATTTTGCGGTCGGTGGTTGAAAGCTCCAGCATCAGTTGCGGATGCTGCGCAGCGAACCCCGCAATCACCGACGCCAATACATGCCGACCGAATGCCGAAGTCGAGGCGATGCACAGGCGTCCCTGAAGTTGCGCTTGCGTGCTGCTGAGTGCGCTTTGCGCCGTTTCCAGATCGTGGGCAATGCGTCTGACTTTCTCGTAGTACAGCGTGCCGTTTTCGGTCAGCGCCATGCTGCGCGTAGTGCGTTGCAGCAACCGCGTATTGAGGTGGGTTTCGAGGCGGGTGATGGTCTGGCTGACGGCCGCAGCGCTGACGCCGAGCTGTTTCGCGGCGCCGACGATGGAGCCTGCTTCGACCACTTTGATGAAACTTTCGATTGCTCCAAGCAGATTCATTACGCTTCCGTCAGGCAGAGATTCGTAAGAGTCTGTTTATAAAGCACTCACGAACAAGCGTCTAGTTGTCGGTTTTCGAGATTGTTAAGGTGCCTGGCACTTATCAATACAAGACCATCAGGGCCTGACATGAATTCGACTGATACCTCGAAAACTGCATTCCTACTTCAACGCAAGCTTTCGTCCCGCGCGACGCCTTACGTGTTTGCGCTGTATATGGCGACGATCATGGCGTTCCTGATGTCGCTGGTGATTACCGCGGCCAACTCCGGAATCGAGGGCGATTACCTGGGTAATGCGCTGCACGCGTACAAGCTCGCCATGCCCGTGGCGTTTCTGTGCATTCTCGTGGTTCGGCCGATCGTGGTGAAGCTGGTTGCGCTGACTGTGCATCCTCATCGTTGAGGGCAGTTGCGATAGTCGGTTCACTTCCTTGGACGTCAGCGCTAGAAGGAAATCAGTCTAAAAACGCGCAGGCGAATCTCGGGGCTTTTACTAAGCTCAATGATGTAGGCGAAGACGCAGACTGATGCGCAAGCGGATAGCGAGGGCGCGTGGGGCGCGCTCCGAAGGGTACACGGTTAGAAAGATCTCCGCGCTGAGATCCAGCCCTTATGCCGTGTGAAGCAGCAGAGCCCGGATGTAAGCAAAATTGATTGATTGGTGCCTGTTGTGGGAGTCCCGATAAACCTCGTAAGCCAGAGACCAGCACTGGCCGCCTACTCAAACACCAAAGCCCGCATTTGCGGGCTTTGACGTTTTTGCAGGTTTAGATTGTCGCCAGTGCCTGGGCCAGATCGGCGCGCAGGTCTTCGACGTCTTCCACGCCCACCGACAGACGCACCAGACCATCACCGATGCCGAGCTTGGCACGGGTTTCAGGCGGAATGGTCGCGTGGGTCATGATCGCCGGATGCTCGATCAGGCTCTCCACGCCGCCGAGACTTTCGGCCAAGGCAAAGATCTGCACGTTCTCCAGGAAGCGTCGAGCACCGGCCAGATCGCTGTTCAGATCGAGGGAAATCATCCCGCCGAAACCACGCATCTGACGCTTGGCCAATGCATGCTGTGGATGCGATTCCAGCCCCGGATAGTAAACACGCTTGACCTGCGGTTGCTGCTCCAGCCAGCGCGCCAGATCCAGTGCGTTGCTGCAATGGCGCTCCATGCGCAGCGCCAGAGTTTTCACGCCGCGCAGAGTCAGGAATGCGTCGAACGGGCCGGCGATTGCACCAACGGCGTTCTGCAAGAAGCCCAGACGCTCGGCCAGTTCGGGATTGTCACCAACTACCGCGATGCCGCCGATCACGTCGGAGTGACCGTTCAAATATTTGGTGGTCGAGTGCAGCACGATGTCGAAGCCCAGTTCCAGCGGACGCTGAATCCATGGGCTGGCGAAGGTGTTGTCGGCCACGCAGATGATCCCGCGAGCACGGCAGATGCGGGCGATGGCGGCGAGGTCGGACAGGCTCAGCAAAGGGTTGGTCGGGGTTTCGACCATGACCATGCGTGTGTCGTCCTGCAGCGACGCTTCGAAAGCCGACAGGTCAGCCAGATCGACAAAGCTGAAGCGGTGCCCGGCGCTGCGCTGACGGACCTTGTCGAACAGACGGAAAGTGCCGCCATACAAGTCGTTGCCGGAAACGATGTGCGAACCGGCATCGAGCAGTTCCAGCACGGTGGAAATCGTCGCCAACCCGGAAGCGAACGCGAACGCCTGAGTGCCGCCCTCCAGATCCGCCACGCAACGCTCCAGCGCAAAACGCGTCGGGTTGTGCGAGCGGCCGTAGTCGAAACCTTTGTGCACGCCAGGGCTGTCTTGCAGATACGTCGAGTTGGCGTAGATCGGTGGCATCAGCGCGCCGGTGGTTGGGTCCGGGGTTTGTCCGGCGTGGATCACGCGGGTGGCGAAACCCTGCGCCGGGGCGTTCTTGTCGTGCTGACTCATGCGAGGGATCTCCGTAATTGGTTGAGCATGTCGACGTGGGTGATCAGGCCATGGAAGCCCGACTGGTCGGCAATGATTGCCACCAGACCGCGACTGAGCACAGCTTTGAGCTCGGCCAGCGAGGCGTCCGGGGCGAGGGTTTGCAATTTTTCGGTCATGGCGCTGGAGACGGTCTGGCTGAAACGCTCAGCGTCTTCGTGCACGCGCAGGAGGATGTCCGACTCGTCGATCACGCCGACCAATTGTTTGCCATCGACCAGCACTGGCAGTTGCGAGACATCGGCCAGGCGCATGCGCTGGAACGCGGTCAGCAGTGTGTCGTCGGGGCCGACGCTGACCACTTTGCCGTCTTCGAAACGGCGCGCGATCAGGTCGCGCAGGTCGCCGTAGCCCTTGCGTTGCAGCAGGCCTTGATCGGTCATCCACTGGTCGTTGTAGACCTTCGACAAATAACGCGTGCCGGTGTCGCAGACAAAACTCACCACGCGTTTCGGCACGGTCTGCTCGCGGCAATAACGTAGCGCAGCGGCGAACAGCGTGCCGGTCGAGGAACCACCGAGAATGCCTTCGGCGCGGAGCAATTGGCGGGCGTGATCGAAGCTCTCTTCGTCGCTAATCGAGTAGGCGTGGCGCACGCTGGACAGGTCGGCAATCGACGGAATGAAATCCTCGCCAATACCTTCTACCGCCCACGAACCGGCAGTGCCGATGTCGCCGCTGCGGCTGTATTCAGCCATCACCGAACCGACCGGGTCAGCCAGTACCATTTCCAGATCCGGCTGCACGCGCTGGAAGAAGCGGGTCAGCCCGGTCAGCGTGCCGGCAGAGCCGACGCCAACAACGATGGCGTCCAGATCGTGTTCAGTTTGCGCCCAGATTTCCGGCGCGGTGCTGCATTCGTGGGCCAGCGGGTTGGCCGGGTTGTTGAACTGATCGGCGAAAAACGCGCCGGGAATGTCCTTGGCCAAACGCGCGGCGACATCTTGGTAATACTCGGGATGACCCTTGCCGACGTCCGAGCGAGTGATGTGCACTTCGGCGCCCATCGCCTTGAGGTGCAACACCTTCTCGGTGGACATTTTGTCCGGCACAACAAGCACTACACGGTAGCCTTTGGCGCGACCGACCAAAGCCAGGCCCAGGCCGGTGTTGCCGGCGGTTGCCTCGACGATGGTGCCGCCGGGGGTCAGGCGACCATCGCGTTCAGCGGCGTCGATCATTGCCAGACCGATTCGGTCCTTGATCGAACCGCCGGGGTTTTGCGATTCGAGTTTGAGGAACAGCGTGCACAGGCCGGTATCAAACCGGGTCACGCCGACCAATGGAGTATTGCCTATCAGCCCGAGTACCGCAGGGCGTGAATCCTTCGACATCTTTTCACCTCATTGTGTGTGGTGATTTATCGCGTTCCGATCGCGGAAAAATCTCGCGAGCAACATAAGCCCGCCTGTCACCCGCCGCAACCGAAGTCGCGCCGTATATCCGGCTATTTCGTTCTAACCATAGAACTGAAAACGTCCGCGCGGCGGCGGATTTGCAATCTTTCGTCAACCTTGGCTAATATACGATACATATACATTTCATATCGAGTAACACTTGTGGGCATCGTAAAAATTTCCGAGGAGATGCACGAAAATCTGCGCATCTCCAGCAACGCGCTCAGCCGCTCGATCAACGCGCAGGCCGAGCACTGGATGCGCATCGGCATGCTCGCCGAGCTGCACCCGAATCTGGATCACCACGCGATCTGCCGTTTGCTGATTCGTGCGGAACAGGCCGGCGGGCTCGATCTGCAACAACTGTGTGCGCTGGCGGATGCTGCGCAGGAAATCTCGCTTCAGGAAGGCGCCAAGGCATGAAAAACCCGATCAAAATCAACACCCCGGCCGACATCGCGCAATCGCGCGCAGCCGGCAAACTGGCGGCCGAAGTGCTGGCGATGCTGGTGCCGCACGTCAAGGCTGGCGTGACGACCGATTATCTCGATCAACTGTGCAATGACTACATCGTCAATGTGCAGAAAGCGGTGCCGGCCAACGTCGGTTATCACGGCTTCCCGAAAACCGTCTGCGCCTCGGTCAATGAAGTGGTGTGCCACGGTATTCCCTCGGGCCGGGTGCTGAAGGACGGCGACATCGTCAACCTCGACATCGCGGTGATCAAGGACGGCTGGTTCGGCGATACCAGTCGCATGTACGTGGTCGGTCAGGCCACGCCTGAAGCGCAGCATCTGATCAAAACCACTTACGAAGCGATGTGCGCCGGCATCCGCGTGGTGCGACCGGGCGCGACCTTGGGGGACATCGGTCATGCGATCCAGAGCCTGGCCGAGAAGGAAGGTTTCAGTGTGGTGCGCGAGTATTGCGGGCACGGGATCGGCAAGGTCTATCACGACGAGCCGCAGGTGCTGCATTACGGTTTTCCGGATCAGGGTTTAAAGCTCAAAGCGGGGATGATTTTCACCATTGAGCCGATGCTCAATGCTGGCAAACGGCATGTGAAAAGTCTGGCCGATGGCTGGACGGTGGTGACCAAGGATATGTCGCTGTCGGCGCAGTGGGAGCACATGGTGGCGGTGACGGAGGATGGATTTGAAGTGTTGACGGTTTGGCCGGATGAGATTGAGGGGTATGTGGCGATCAGGTGATACCGAGTCGCCTGCTTCCCCTCACCCTAACCCTCTCCCGGGGGAGAGGGGACCGATTGGGGAATATTGGAGAGCTACGCCGACCTGAAAGCTTCGTAGTGAATCCATATTCGCCGCAGATCCTTCAGGTCGATGTCTGACGCAAGACACTTCGGTCGGCTCCCTCTACCTCCGGGAGAGGGCTGGGGTGAGGGGATCAGTGCGAGCCGGCCGCTTTGTTGAGGTCGCTTTCGGTCCATTCGGTGTACACGCACGCATCCGCCGTCGCCCACCGCACCTGCACCGGATCCCCTGCCTGCAACGGCATCCCCGCCGCAGAAAGCGCCTTGACCGTCATCGAAGTCCCCCCCGAAGTCACCACACTGCACGTCTGGCTCTCACCCAGAAACAACACCTCAACCACCTTCGCCGACACCTCATTCCAGCCCGCCGCCAACGGCTGATCGATCGCCTGCTGCACGCTCAACGCCAGCGCTTTTTCCGGCCGTACCATCAGCAACACATCCTGCTCGGTGCGCAAGCCAGCCGTGAGGCGGATCGACAACGGCTGCCCTTCAAAATCTGCCGCCGCATTGCCCTGCGCCTTGAGCTTGAGGAAGTTCGAGTTGCCCAGAAACGAGGCGACAAACGCATTCGGCGGATTCTGGTACAGGTCGTAACCGCTGCCTAGGCCAACAATCTTGCCGTGGCTGAAAATCGCGATGCGCTGGGACAGGCGCATGGCTTCTTCCTGGTCGTGGGTCACGTAAACGATGGTGATGCCCAGACGCCGATGCAGCTGGCGCAGTTCATCCTGCAAATCTTCGCGCAGCTTTTTGTCCAGCGCCCCGAGCGGTTCGTCCATCAGCAGAATGCGTGGTTCGTAGACCAACGCGCGGGCGATGGCCACCCGTTGCTGCTGGCCGCCCGACAGTTGCGAAGGGCGGCGATGGGCAAATTGCTCGAGCTGCACCAGTTTCAGCATGGCGTCGACACGCTTCTCGCGTTCAGCCGTGGCGAGTTTGCGGATCGCCAGCGGGAACGCGATGTTGTCGCGCACCGACAGATGCGGGAACAGCGAGTAACGCTGGAACACCATGCCGATGTCGCGCTTGTGCGGCGGCACATTGACCAGCGACTGGCCGTTGACCAGGATCTCGCCGCTGCTCGGCGTTTCGAAGCCGGCGAGCATCGACAGCGTGGTGCTTTTGCCTGAGCCGCTGGAGCCGAGGAAGGTCAGGAATTCGCCGTCCTTGATGTCCAGCGAGATGTCGTCCACGGCGGCAAAGTCGCCGTAGTGCTTGTTCAGATTGCGCAGGCTGACGAGGGGTTGGTCGTTCTGCTGGGATGGGTCTTTGATCACGGCACTCATGTCGTACTCCTCAGGCCTCAGGCGCTGATTTCATTGCGCCGGCGCAGGGCGGCGGCGATCACCATCACCAGCACTGACAGGGCGATCAGCAGCGTCGAAGCGACGGCGATCACGGGAGTCAAATCCTGGCGCAGGGTGGTCCACATTTTCACGGGAAGGGTTTGCAGGGTCGGGCTGGCCATCATCACGCTCAGCACCACTTCGTCCCACGAGATCAGGAAAGCGAAGAGGGCGCCGGCCACCATGCCCGGACGAATCGCCGGGAAGGTCACCTTGAACACCGCTTGCAGGCGTGACGCGCCGCAGATCACCGCTGCATCTTCGATCGACTGATCGAACAGCTTCAGCGAGTTGATGATCGAGATGATGGTGAACGGCAGCGCGACGATCACATGGCTGACGACGAAGGCGAACATGGTCCCGGTGTAGCCAAGCTTGAGGAACAGCGCGTAGACCGCCACGGCGATGATCACCAGCGGCACGATCATCGGCAGGGTGAACAGCGCGTAGAGCATTTCCCGACCGGGAAAACGTCCGCGCACCAGCGCAAACGCAGTCGGCAAACCGAGGGCCACCGCGAATATCGTGGTCAGGACTGCGACCTTGAGGCTAGCCAAAGCTGCGCTCATCCAGTCGGGATTGGAGAAGAACTGGCCGTACCATTTCAGCGTCCAGCCCGGCGGTGGAAACACCAGCCATTGCGACGAGCCGAACGAGAGCAGCACGATGAACACGATCGGCAACAGCAGGAACACGCCGATCAGGCCGGTGGTGGCGTAGAGGCCGAAGCGCATTCGGCGGCTCATGGCATTGGGAGTCAGGAGCATCTCGGCTTACCTCGCGTTGCTGGCGCCAACCGGGGATTCCGGTTGCAGCTTCAGGTAGAAGTAGAACAGCACCAAAGTGATCGCGATCAGCAACGCGGCGCCGGCACTCGCCAGGCCCCAGTTGAGGAACGATTGCACCTGCTGAATGATGAACTCCGGCAGCATCATGTTCTGCGCCCCGCCGAGCAGCGCCGGGGTGACGTAGTACCCGAGCGACATGACGAACACCATCAACCCGCCGGACGCCAGACCCGGCCGACACAACGGCAGGAACACCCGGAAGAAGTTGGTCCAGGGACTGGCGCCGCAGATCGAACCGGCCTGCAGAATCATCGGGTCGATGGCCTGCATGGTCGCCTGCAACGGCAGCACGATGAACGGAATCATGATGTAGCTCATGCCGATCACCACGCCGGTCAGGTTGTGCACCATTTCCAGCGGCTGATCGATGATGCCCATCGCCATCAAAGCCTTATTGATCACGCCCGACGCCTGCAGCAGCACCAGCCATGAATAGGTGCGGGCGAGCAGGCTGGTCCACATCGACAGCAGCACGATGTTGAGAATCCAGCGACCCCAACCGCGCGGCACCAGGGTAATTGCCCAGGCCAGCGGAAAGCCCAGCAGTAGGCTGAACAGCGTTACCAGACCCGCCACCGAAAAGGTGTTGAGCAGCACTCGCGCATACGCCGAGTTGGCGAACAGTTGTTCGTAGTTGCCAAGGCCAGGCACAGGTTCGAGCACGCCGCGCAACAGCAAGCCAATCAACGGCGCGAGAAAGAACAGGCCGAGAAACAGCAGCGCCGGCAGCAGATTACCGGCGCCGCGCCAGCGTTGTCTGAGGGACGGGGCTTGCGCCATTGCACTCGCCTTGCCTGAAGCCGGACCGGCAGCGCTCGCGGCGCTCCCGGTGGCAGTGGAGGGACGGGACGCCGTGGCCGCCATTTTCATTTGACCAGCCATTCGTTCCACCGTGTCGCGATGGCCGGACCGTTCTTGGCCCAGTACGCGAAATCAAGAGTGATCTGATCCTTAGCGTAGGCAGTCGGCAGGTTCGGGGCCAACGTCGAGTCCAGACGCGCCACGCTGTCGAGGTTGACCGGGGCGTAAGCGGTCAGGTTGGAGAAGTCGGCCTGGCCTTTGGCACTGCTGGCGTTGGCCAGAAACTTCATCGCCGCGTCCTTGTTTTTCGAACCCTTTGGAATCACCAGAATGTCGGCCATGACCAGGTTCTGTTTCCAGCTCACGCCGACCGGTGCGCCGTCTTCTTGCAATGCGTGGACGCGGCCGTTCCAGAACTGACCCATGCTCGCTTCACCGCTGGCCAGCAGTTGCTGCGACTGCGCGCCGCCACCCCACCAGACGATGTCTTTCTTGATGGTGTCGAGTTTCTTGAAGGCGCGATCCAGGTCCAGTGGGTAGAGCTTGTCAGCCGCTACACCGTCAGCGAGCAGGGCCAGTTCCAGCACGCCGGGGCTAGGCCATTTGTACAGCGCGCGTTTGCCGGGGAAGGTTTTGGTGTCGAACAGGGCGCTCCAGTCCTGCGGCTTGTTGGCGCCGAGTTTGCCCTCGTTGTAGCCGAGGACGAAGGAGAAGAAGAACGAGCCGACGCCGTGATCGCTGACGAAGCGCGGGTCGATCTTGTCGCGCTGGATGACGTTGAAATCGAGGGGTTCGAGCAGGCCTTCAGCGGCGGCACGCAGGGCGAAGTCGGCTTCGACATCGACCACGTCCCACTGCACGTTGCCGCTTTCGACCATGGCCTTGAGTTTGCCGTAGTCGGTCGGGCCGTCCTGCACGACGGTGATGCCGCTGGCTTTGCTGAACGGATCGGCCCAGGCCTGTTTCTGCGCATCCTGGGTGCTACCGCCCCAGCTGACAAAATTCACGCTCTCGGCGGCCATCGCGGCCTGGCCGGTCACGCTCAGCAGTCCCGCGAAAAAGATCGCGGTTGCAGCTTTGTTCAACACCATGTTCACGCCCTCATTGTTGTGTTTTTGAGCGGGCTTGCGTTGTTGCCCGCCTGTCGGGAGCAGTAGCCGAACGGTTTTTCAGGTCATCCGGTCTATGGAATATCATATTATGGTATTCCAAACTTTGTGCAAGGGTTTTGCCTTACCGGCTATCTGGGTTTTTCTTACAGGGGATCACCGATTTCTATGGTTTATTCGGTGAAGGGAATGCTCTCGACCACTTCCAGATCGTAGCCAGTCAATCCGGCATATTTGAGCGGCGGACCGAGGTGGCGCAGTTTGCCGACTCCCAGGTTCTGCAAGATCTGCGCACCCGTACCCACTTCAGAATAGATCCGCGATTGCGAGCGACTGAACTGCCGTGGCGGCTGCGTCAATTGCGGCACGCGCTCCAGCAACGCCTGGGAAGACTCATGATTGGCCAGCACCACAACCACGCCATGACCCTCGGCCGCGACTCGTTGCAGCGCTGCCCACAACGTCCAGTTGCTCGGCCCGCTGTAGTCAGCACCGACCAGATCTCGCAGCGGATCGATCACATGCACGCGCACCAGTGTCGGCTCCTCGCGGCGCAGTTCACCCATGACCATCGCCATGTGCACGCCGCCCTCGATGCGATCCTCGAAGGTGATCAGACGGAAAGTCCCGTGCACCGTCGGCAACTCGCGTTCGCCGATACGTTCGATGGTGTGCTCGGTGCTCAGGCGAAAGTGGATCAGGTCGGCAATGGTGCCGATCTTGATCCCGTGCTTGCGCGCGAATACTTCCAGATCCGGGCGGCGGGCCATGGTGCCGTCGTCGTTCATCACTTCGACGATCACCGAGGCCGGGGTGAAACCCGCCAGTCGCGCCAGATCGCAGCCAGCCTCGGTGTGCCCGGCGCGGGTGAGCACGCCGCCTTCCTTGGCGCGCAGCGGGAAGATGTGGCCGGGTTGCACCAGATCCTGCGCGCAGGCGTTCGGCGCGACAGCGGCAGCCACTGTGCAAGCACGATCGGCGGCAGAGATACCGGTGGTGACGCCGACGGCCGCTTCGATGGACACTGTGAACGCCGTGCTGAACACGCTGCCATTGCTCGGCACCATCTGTTCCAGACCCAGGCGTTGGCAATGATCGTCGGTCAGCGTCAGGCAGATCAGCCCGCGAGCTTCCCGGGCCATAAAGCTGATCGCCGCTGGTGTGCAACGGTCAGCGGCCAGCAACAGATCGCCCTCGTTTTCGCGGTCTTCGTCATCCACCAGCAGGACCATTTTGCCGAGGCGGTAATCTTCGATGATTTCTTCGATGCTGTTGAAGGCCATGCTCGACTCCGGTAACCATTAAATTCGTGGTATACCATAATACACATTAAGCCATGAGGTCACTATGAAGGCGTACTGGATTGCTCACGTAGATATCACCGATCCCGACCACTACAGCCAATACACCCAGCGCGCGCCCAAAGCGTTCGCTGAGTATGGCGGACGATTTCTGGCCCGAGGCGGGCGCAGCGAGGCGTTAGAGGGGAGGGCTACGCCGCAGCGCAGCGTGGTAATCGAATTCGATTCATACGAACAGGCAGTCGCGTGCTATCGCTCGGATCTGTATCAAGAAGCCAAGCGTTACCGCGAAGAGTGGGCGAGGGCAGAAATCATCATCGTCGAAGGCATGGCGCCATAAGCAAACACGGCAACGCGCTCAACGCATGAAATGAATCTTGCCGCTGTCGTCGTTGCCCATGTACATGCCATACACCCCGGCCTGGCGTTCCTCGATGTAGCGTTCGAGGATCTGCCGGATCGCCGGGTAGTAGATCTGCTCCCACGGAATGTCCTCGGGGGCGAAGAATTTGTAGTCGAGGGTTTCCGGGCCGAACTGGCCGGTGATCTCCAGCGCGAGCGCGCGGAAGATGATGTACACCTCGCTGATTTTCGGCACGCTGAAAATCGAGTACGGCGAGAGGATTTCCGCACGCACGCCGCTTTCTTCCCAGACTTCGCGCAACGCGGCTTGTTCGGTGGTCTCGCCGCTTTCCATGAAACCGGCCGGTAGCGTCCAGCTGCCCGGGCGCGGAGGGATCGCCCGTTGGCACAACAGGTATTTGCCGTCCTGCTCGATGATGCAGCCGGCGATGATCTTCGGGTTCACATAGTGGATGTAGCCGCAGCCACGGCACATCAAGCGCTCGTGCGTATCGCCCGGCGGTAACTGCTGACTTAAATCAGGGCCACCGCATTTCGGGCAAAAGCTCGGGCTGAACATGTCAGTGACCTATGCGTGGTTCTTTCAAAGGGATGGGCAGGGTGATCGGCGGCGTTTTTGCAGCAGTGCCGTCGGTTTCTTCCTGTTTGCGCTTGAGGTAGTCGAGCGCCACGGCAGCTGCCGCGCGTACGTGATCGACACAGGCCTGATGCGCCAGCAACGGATCGCCGCTCTTGATCGCTTCGACCATTTTTTCCATTTCCTGATTACTCGCGCCACGCCGGTTGGCCTGGGAAACCGAGGTCGCGCGCAGGTAGCTGATGCGCGCCTGCAACTGGCGCAACTGCGTGGCCGCAACGTGGTTGCCGGAGCCTTCAAGCAGTACGTCGTAGAAACCCTGCACCGAGTCGATCACCTGCTGCAACTCGCCATCTTTGAGCGCTTTGCGGTTTTCTTCGAGGGCTTTTTCCAGGGCTTTGATGTCCTTGGCTTTGGCGCGCAAGGTGAACAACTGCACGATCAAACCTTCGAGCACGCAGCGCAATTCGTAGATGTCGACGGCATCGGCGAGGGTGATGATCGCAACACGCGGGCCTTTGGCATCGGCGAACTCGACCAGACCTTCGGATTCGAGGTGACGCAAGGCTTCACGCACCGACGTCCGGCTCACGCCGAGGCGATCACACAGATCGCGTTCGACCAGACGATCGCCCGGCAGCAGCTGAAAATTCATGATGGCGCTGCGCAGTTTATCCAGCACGATTTCGCGCAGGGTAACGGGGTTGCGATTGACCTTGAAGCTGTCGTCGAGTGGCAGGCGTTTCATGGGGTCCGCTCTTTCTATGGCTGTCCATGCCAGACGGGCATCAAAACAGCCGAGGGTTTAACTGGAGGCCTCGGCGTCGGCTTCGGCGAAGGCTTCACGGGCCAGCCGGAAACTGTCCACGGCTGCCGGAACTCCGCAATAAATGCCGACTTGAAGCAGAATTTCGCGTATTTGCTCACGACTAAGCCCGTTACGCAAGGCGCCACGCACATGCAGCTTGAGTTCGTGCGGGCGGTTTAGCGCCGAGATCATCGCCAGGTTGATCATGCTGCGCTCCTTGAGGGACAAACCCTCACGTCCCCAGACATGGCCCCAACAGTATTCGGTGACCATTTCCTGCAACGGGCGGGTGAAGTCGTCGGCGTTGTCGATGGAGCGCTGCACGTAGGCTTCACCGAGCACCTGAGTGCGGATTTTCAGGCCTTTTACGAACTTTTCGTTACTCATATTTTTTGCCTCACTCAATCCCTGTGGGAGCTGGCTTGCCAGCGATAGCGGACTATCAGCCAACATCAATGTTGAATGTTAAGCCCTCATCGCTGGCAAGCTAGCTCCCACAGGGTTTTGCATTGTTGCGTCAGGCCAATGTTGGCAGCGGCCCGAGCTTGCCCTTGTGATAAATCATCGGCGTCACCGGTTCTGCCGGCAGGATCAGGTTCTTCACCGCGCCGACAATGATTGCGTGATCGCCACCGTCGTATTCACGCCACAACTCGCACTCGATGATCGCCGTGGCTTTGGCGAGGATCGGATTGCCCAGTTCGCTCAGGTGCCACTCGATGGCCTTGGCTTTGTCCTTGCCTTTACTGGCAAAGGCATAGGCTTCAGCCGTCTGATCGGCGGACAGCAGATGGATCGCGAAACGCTTGCTGTCGCGCAGCACCGGGTAGGTGTCGGAGGCGTAGTTGGGGCAGAACAGCACCAGCGCCGGGTCAATCGATAGCGCGCTGAAGGCGCTGGCGGTGATGCCGACGATGCCGCCATCCGGGTCGAGGGTGGTGACCACCGTGACCCCGGACGGAAACGAGCTCATGACGTCTTTGTAAATGCCGGGTTCGATCATTTTTCAGGACTCCTAGCGCATCACAAACGGATCAGGCATTGGCGCCTGGGAGAGGTTGATCCACACCGTTTTCAGTTCGGTGTAGGCCAGCACCGAGTCGATGCCGCTTTCGCGTCCATAGCCACTGTTCTTGAAGCCGCCAATCGGCGCCATCGCCGATACGGCACGATACGTGTTGACCCAAATGATCCCCGAACGCACGTCACGCGCCAGGCGATGAGCCCGCCCCAGATCGCGGGTCCAGATGCCGGCGGCGAGGCCGAACTGTGAGTCGTTGGCAATCGCCAGCGCTTCGGCTTCGTCCTTGAAGCGGATCACCGAAGCCACCGGGCCGAAGACTTCTTCCTGCATGATCTTCATCGAATTGTTGTCGCATTCGAACAGCGTCGGCTCGTAGAACCAGCCGTCGCCAAGCCCTGTCGGTCGCTTGCCACCGATGCGCAAACGCGCGCCTTCGGCAATTGCATCGGCGACCAGACCTTCGACTACCGCCAGTTGCTGAGCGGTAGCCATCGGACCCATTTCGCTGGCGTCATCCTGCGGGTTGCCGATACGAATGCGCTGGGCACGTTCGACCAGACGGCCGACGAATTCGTCATAGATTTCGTCCTGCACCAACAAGCGCGAACCGGATACACAGCTCTGACCGGACGCCGCGTAGATCCCGGCAATCGCGCCGTTGATTGCACTGTCGAGATCAGCGTCGGCAAAGATGATGTTCGGCGATTTGCCGCCGAGTTCCAGTGACAGCTTGGCGAAATTCTCGGCGCTGCTGCGCACCACATGCCGCGCCGTGGCCGCGCCGCCGGTGAAGGCGATCTTGCGTACCAGCGGATGGCGGGTGAGGGCGGCGCCGGTGCTCGGGCCGTAGCCGGTGACGACGTTGACCACGCCCGGCGGAATACCGGCTTCGAGGGCCAGCCGCGCCAGTTCCAGAATGGTCGCCGAAGCGTGCTCGGACGGCTTGATCACAATCGTGTTGCCAGCGGCGAGTGCCGGGGCGAGTTTGATTGCCGTCAGATACAGTGGGCTGTTCCACGGAATGATCGCCGCGACCACGCCCATGGCTTCGTGCACCGTGTAGGCAAACAGGTCCGGTTTATCCAGCGGCAACGTGCCGCCTTCGAGCTTGTCGGCCAGGCCCGCGGTGTAGTGGAAGAATTCCGGCAAATACCCGACCTGACCACGGGTTTCGCGAATCAGTTTGCCGTTGTCGCGGCTTTCCAGCTGCGCCAGTTGTTCCTTGTTCTCGCTGATCAGGTCACCGAGACGCCGCAGCAGTTTGCCGCGCGCGGTGGCGGTCAATCCACGCCACGCCGGGCTGTCGAATGCGGTCTGTGCCGCCTGCACGGCGTGTTCGACGTCGGCTTCATCGGCGTCGGGCAGTTCGGCCCAAGGCTCGGCGAGCGCCGGGTTGAGACTTTCGAAAGTCTTGCCGGAGAGGGCGTCGACCCATTCTCCGCCGATGCACATCTGGAAGCGTGCGAGCGTCATGCAACGATCCCCTTTATATGATTTTGTCGGGCGTATGCGCTGTCGAGAAATTCCATCAGCATCTGGTTGACCAGACGCGGCGACTCTACCGGCATCATATGCCGTTGCTCGGCCAGCACGGCAACCTTGGCGCCGGGAATGCGGGCGGCCAGTTGCTCGGCCATTTTCGGGGTGGATCCGGGGTCGAGCTCGCCGGTGGCGATCAGCGTCGGTGCCTGGATGCTGGCGAGGTCGTCGACGCGGTACATGTCCTGTGTGGCGAACAATTCGTAGGTGGTCAGATAGCCTTGCGGATCGTTGTTAGCCAGCGTCTGGCGCAGTGCGGCGATCTGTGCCGGATTAGCCGCTTGATACTCACGGCTGAACCAGCGCGACAGCGCCGCTTCGGCATTCGCGTCCGGCCCATGTTCAGCCGCCTGAGCAGTGCGCGCGATCACCCCGGCGCGTTGTTCTTCGCTGCGGTTGAACACGCTATTGAGCACCACCAGGCTTTTCAGCCGCTGCGGGAAATGCAGGGCAAATGCTCGCGCCACCAGACCGCCCATGGAAAAGCCGATCACCGAGGCTTCAGGCAATTGCAGGTGGTCGAGCAGCTCCAGCAACTGATCGGCATAGCCGAGCAGGGCAGTGCCGCTGGCCGGTCGCGGACTGGCGCCATGCCCGAGCATGTCGTAGGCGATCACCCGGTATTGCGTGGCCAGGCCAACGACCTGGCCGCCCCACATTTCTTTGTTCAGGCCCACGCCGTGGATCAACACCACGGGTTGGCCAACGCCTGTCGCCAGATAACTGGTGCCGGCCGGGGTGAGTTCAGCGTTGAGCCGAATCATGGAGCGCTCCTGCAATGCCTTCTTATTGTGATTACTGGGCTTTTTCGGCGGCCAGTTCTTCCAGATCGATGTAGCGATTGCCGATGCGCGGGTGCAGGCGACCACCGTCGGCGCAACCGAGCACCACGACGATTTCGTCGGCGCGCGGCGCGTCTTCGATCTGCATTTCCAACGTTATGTAGTGCGAGCGCAGGCCTTCGTCGTCCTTGTGCATCATCGGGATCTGAATCGAGGTGCCCGGGCCGCCGCGCTTGTTGGTGAAACTCAGGTAACTCTTGGCCTTTACCGCTTCGCGATAGTGGTTGCCGAAGCGCAAGGTGTGGATCACCGCCGAGGCGTGTTCGATCTCACCATCCGCGCCGACCACCGCGGCTTTGCCGTACGCCTCAATCTTGTCGGCGCCTCCAATGATGGCCACCAGGCGCTCGACCATCATTGCGCCGAGGTCGGAACAGTTGGCGCGGATCTGCGGTTTGAGGTCTTCGACAAAGCCGTTACCCACCCAGGGGTTTTTCATCACCACGGCCAAACCGACCATGGTCACCGGGGTGTCGGAAGCCTTGCCGCCTTCAATGAAGGTCTGGTCGACATAGCTGACGATCTTGCGAATTTCAAAACTCATGAGCTGCTCCGTTAGGGGATAAACAGTGTCTGTGCGTCTGATGGTATACCATAATACCTATCGTGCAAGTCCCCCAGCGCAAGAATCCCGCCATCAGTCGGACGAATGCCCGCGCATTCACCCGTAGCCATAAGCAGATTGGTTAACAAAAGATAACGTTGCGCCGATTGTCAGACGTTTCTAATGCCCGATAGGATGGGCCAGCTTCCGAAGGCGCTCTGGATTGCGGGTTTCAGGTCTATGCTTGAGACCAGTCAGTCACCAGGAGCAGCCTTGCGGCGCCCTTTAAGGCCCGATGGCCTAACAATAATAAATAGGGGAAGGTCTATGAGTCGTTGCCGCCCGCCGGCGTTACGCAACACCGCGTTGCTGGCCACAGCACTCACTCTGCTGGGTTTTGCCTCGCTGTCGGCACCGGTGCTGGCTGCCGAAGCGCCGGCCGACGTGGTCTATTCCACCGAATCGGTCAAAGCCGCAAAAAGCCTGATGCTCGATGTGGTTCACGCAGGCAAGCGCCTGGTGGCGGTCGGGGATCGCGGGCACATTCTCTATTCCGATGATCAGGGCAAGACCTGGACTCAGGCCAAAGTGCCGAGCCGCCAGCTGCTCACGGCAGTATTTTTTGTCGACGACAAGCACGGCTGGGCAGTCGGGCATGACGCGCAGATTCTCGCCAGCGAGGATGGCGGCCAGACCTGGAACAAACAATTCGAAGACCTCACACGCGAATCGCCGCTGCTCGACGTCTGGTTCAAGGACGTCAACAGCGGCTTTGCCGTGGGCGCCTACGGTGCGTTGATGGAAACCACCGACGGCGGCAAGAACTGGGAAGACGCCAGCGACCGCCTCGACAACGAAGACCAGTTCCACCTCAACGCCATCGCGGCGGTGAAGGATGCCGGGCTGTTCATCGTCGGCGAGTCAGGCAGCATGTTCCGCTCCGCCGACTGGGGTCAGACCTGGGAAAAACTCGAAGGCCCGTACGAGGGCTCGTTGTTTGGTGTGATCGGCACTGCGCAACCCTCGACGCTGCTGGCCTACGGTCTGCGCGGCAATCTCTATCGCTCCACCGATTTCGGCAGCAGCTGGGAGCAGGTCGAACTCAAGGCTGCGCGCGGCGCGCTGGAGTTCGGTTTGTCCGGCGCGACCTTGCTTGAAGACGGCTCGATTGTGATCGTCGGCAACGGCGGTTCAGTGATCAGCAGCAGCGACAACGGCGAGACCTTCAGCGTGTTCAACCGTCCGGACCGCATTTCGCTGTCCTCGGTCACCGCTGCCGGCAACGGCAACCTGATTCTGACCGGGCAGGGCGGCGTACGCATCACTTCGCCGAACGGCGCCGAGATTAATAATAAGAAGGCGGGGCTATGACTTCCTTGAGTAATCATAATCAGGACAAGGCGACGTTTCTCGAACGCCTGATTTTCAATAACCGCCCGGCAGTCATCGTGATCTGCCTGCTGGTGAGCATTTTCCTGTTCTGGCAGGCGACGCTGATCCGCCCGTCCACCAGTTTCGAAAAGATGATCCCGCTCAAGCATCCGTTCATTGAAAAGATGATGGAGCATCGCAACGATCTGGCGAACCTGGGCAACACCGTGCGTATTTCGGTGGAAGCCAAGGACGGGGACATCTTCTCCAAGGAATACATGGAGACGCTGCGGCAGATCAACGACGAGGTGTTCTACATCTCCGGCGTTGACCGTTCCGGCCTCAAGTCACTGTGGAGCCCGAGCGTACGCTGGACCGAAGTCACCGAGGAAGGCTTCGCCGGCGGCGAAGTGATCCCGCAGAGCTACAACGGCTCGCAGGACAGCCTCGATCTTCTGCGCAATAACGTGCTCAAGTCGGGTCAGGTCGGGCGACTGGTGGCCAACGACTTCAAGTCGAGCATCGTCGACATCCCGCTGCTGGAGTCCTACCCGGACCCGCAGGATCAGGGCAAGTTGCTGGCGCTGGACTACCGCAAGTTCTCGCATGAACTGGAAGACAAGATTCGCGACAAGTTCGAAGCGCAGAACCCCAACGTCAAGATCCACATCGTCGGTTTCGCCAAAAAAGTTGGCGATCTGATCGATGGTCTGGTGATGGTGGTGATGTTCTTCGGCATCGCCTTCGTCATCACCCTGATCCTGTTGCTGTGGTTCACCAACTGCTTGCGCAGTACGGTTGCGGTGCTGAGCACCACGCTGGTGGCGGTCGTCTGGCAACTCGGTCTGATGCACTTCTTCGGCTTCGGACTCGATCCGTACTCGATGCTGGTGCCGTTCCTGATCTTCGCCATCGGTATTTCCCACGGCGTGCAGAAGATCAACGGCATCGCGCTGCAATCCAGTGAGGCTGACAACGCGCTGACCGCTGCACGACGCACCTTCCGCCAGTTGTTCCTGCCGGGGATGATCGCGATTCTGGCGGACGCCGTCGGCTTCATTACGCTGCTGATCATCGACATCGGCGTAATTCGCGAATTGGCCATCGGCGCGTCCATCGGCGTGGCGGTGATCGTGTTCACCAACCTGATCCTGCTGCCGGTGGCGATTTCCTATGTCGGCATCAGTAAGCGCGCAATCGAAAAGAGCAAGAAGGACGCGCACCGCGAACATCCGTTCTGGCGCCTGCTGGCGAACTTCGCCAACCCGAAAGTCGCGAAGATTTCCGTGGTGCTGGCGCTGATCGCCTTCGGTGGCGGCCTCTGGTACAGCCAGAACCTGAAAATCGGCGACCTCGACCAGGGCGCGCCGGAACTGCGTCCGGACTCGCGCTACAACAAGGACAACAACTTCATCATCAGCAACTACTCGACCAGTTCCGACGTGCTGGTGGTGATGGTCAAGACCAAGTCCGAAGGCTGCTCGCGCTACGAAGCGATGGGGCCGATCGACGAACTGATGTGGAAGATGCAGAACACCGAGGGCGTGCAGTCGGCGATCTCGCTGGTGACCGTGTCCAAGCAGATGATCAAGGGTATGAACGAGGGCAACCTGAAATGGGAAACCCTGTCGCGCAACCCGGACGTGCTGAACAACTCCATCGCGCGGGCCGATGGCCTGTACAACAACAGTTGCTCGCTGGCGCCGGTGCTGGTGTTCCTCAACGATCACAAGGCCGAAACCCTTGATCGCGCGGTGCATGCGGTGCAGGAATTCGCCAAGGAGAACAACAAGGACGGCCTGGAATTCATCCTCGCCGCCGGTAACGCAGGCATCGAAGCCGCCACCAACGAAGTAATCAAGGAATCCGAACTGACCATTCTGATCCTGGTGTACATCTGTGTGGCGACCATGTGCATGATCACTTTCCGTTCATGGGCGGCGACCTTGTGCATCGTCCTGCCGCTGGTACTGACCTCGGTGCTGGGTAACGCGCTGATGGCGTTCATGGGCATCGGTGTAAAAGTCGCAACCCTGCCGGTGGTGGCGCTGGGTGTGGGGATTGGCGTGGATTACGGCATCTACATCTACAGTCGCCTGGAAAGTTTCCTGCGTGCCGGCCTGCCGTTGCAGGAAGCCTATTACCAGACCCTGAAATCCACCGGTAAAGCGGTGCTGTTTACCGGCCTGTGCCTGGCCATCGGCGTGTGCACCTGGATCTTCTCGGCGATCAAGTTCCAGGCGGACATGGGCTTGATGCTGACCTTCATGCTGCTGTGGAACATGTTCGGTGCGCTGTGGCTGCTGCCAGCACTGGCGAACTTCCTGATCAAGCCGGAGAAACTGGCGGGGCAGAAGGGTAATTCGTTGTTTGCGCATTGAGTTGAGCAAGCTGAAATGACAAAGCCGCAACCTTGAGGGGTTGCGGCTTTTTACATTTCAGAGGTTACACCGACCACTGTGGGAGCTGGCTTGCCAGCGATAGCGAACTCACAGCAGACATCAATGTTGAATGTTAAACCGTCATCGCTGGCAAGCCAGCTCCCACAGGGTTTTGTCTGGGTCAGGAGAGTTCGGTTCCGAGCACCACACTCAACGCACTCCGCGCATCATCCAGCTGCACCAACGCCGCATGCCGCGCCCCCAACGCATCCCGGTTCTCGATCGCCGTCAGAATCGCCTTATGCCGCGGCAGCGCCAGATCATGCAGATTCGGTCGCTGATTCGAATGCTTCAACGCCTCGGCAATCGCCACCGACAGCATGTTGCACAGGTTCGCCAGCAAATCATTGTGCGTGGCATCGGCAATACGGCTGTGGAAATCCAGATCCGGTTGCAGCAAAGCTTCCGGCGTCGGCGCCGCTTCCATGCGTTGGTAAGCTTCGTCGATCAACGCGATATCGGCATCGGTCGCGTGCTGGGCGGCGAGGGCGGCGGCGGCCGGTTCAATGATGCTGCGCACCGTGGTCAGCACGTTGAAGAATTCATTTTGCGGACTGCTTTGCATCAGCCAGTGCAGCACGTCCGGGTCAAGCATGTGCCATTCGCGGCGCGGTTTGACCACGGTGCCGACGCGCGGCTTGGAGTACACCAGACCCTTGGCCACCAGCACTCGGGTAGCTTCACGCAACACCGGTCGGCTGACTGCGTACTCCTCGCAGAGCAAGGCTTCGGCGGGCAGTTTGTCGCACGGCAAAAAACGTCCGGAAACGATCTGCATGCCCAGTTCCTGGACGATGCGCGAGTGCATGCTTTTGCGGTCGGAGGGTTTGCGGTAATCCATGGGGAACGGCGCGATCCTGTGCGATGGAAGTGCCGCGCATCATAGCAGGCGTGGCGGGCAATCATCAGACCTGAAATCTGCGAATACCCTGTGGCGAGGGAGCTTGCTCCCGCTGGGTCGCGAAGCGGCCCCAAACCCGATACATCTGGTCATCCAGAATTACCACATTCATCGATTTTGCGACTGCTACGCAGCCGAGCGGGAGCAAGCTCCCTCGCCACAAATGATGCACAACTCAGGGCTATGCTGGTGATCAGTGGGAGTGTCGCGGTACTTCAGACCCTCGGCAGCCGACGAGGAAATCAAAATCACAGCCCTGATCCGCCTGCAACACATGCTCGATGTACAGCTGACGATAACCCCCCACCAACAATTGCTGCGGTGGTTGCAGGTCAGCCATGCGCGCCGCCAGTTCGGCATCCGAAATATCCAGATGCAAGCGTCCATTGGCGCAGTCCAGCTCGATCCAGTCGCCTTCTTTCACCGTCGCCAAAGGCCCGCCAGCCGCTGCTTCCGGAGCCACGTGCAAAACAACAGTGCCGTACGCGGTGCCGCTCATCCGTGCATCGGAAATACGCACCATGTCAGTCACGCCTTGAGCCAACAGTTTCGCTGGCAGCCCCATGTTGCCGACTTCAGCCATGCCCGGATAACCCTTCGGCCCGCAGTTTTTCATCACCAGAATCGAGTTGGCATCGACGTCCAGTTCCGGATCGTTGATCCGCGCCTTGTACATGTCGAAATTCTCGAACACCACTGCACGGCCACGATGCTGCATCAATTCAGCGCTGGCGGCGGATGGTTTGAGCACCGCACCCAGCGGCGCCAGGTTACCGCGCAACACGCAAATCCCGCCGTCGGCACGAATCGGATTGTCGATAGTGCGGATCACTTCATCTTCGCCGTAGATCGGCGCGTCCTTGGTGTTCTCGCCGATGGACTTGCCGTTGACCGTCAGCGCATCCGGATTGGGGATCAGATTGGCTTCACCGAGGCGACGCAGCACCGCCGGCAGTCCACCGGCGTAGTAGAACTCTTCCATCAGGAAACGGCCGGACGGTTGCAGGTCGACGATGGTCGGCATGCCGCGACCCATGCGCGTCCAGTCGTCCAGATCGAGCTCGACGCCGATGCGCCCGGCAATCGCTTTCAAGTGGATCACGGCGTTGGTCGAACCACCAATTGCAGCATTGACCCGAATCGCGTTTTCGAAGGCTTCCTTGGTCAGGATCTTCGACAGTTTCAAATCTTCACGCACCATCTCGACGGCACGCATGCCGGACATGTGCGCCAACACATAACGCCGGGCATCGACAGCCGGGATCGCCGCGTTGTGCGGCAGGGAGGTGCCGAGAGCTTCGGCCATGCAGGCCATGGTCGACGCGGTGCCCATGGTGTTGCAGGTGCCCGCAGAGCGCGACATGCCGCCCTCGGCCGCGAGGAAATCGTCAATGGTGATGGTGCCAGCCTTGACCTGTTCGCTGAGCTGCCACACCACCGTGCCCGAACCAATGTCCTTGCCCTTGTGCTTGCCGTTGAGCATCGGCCCGCCGGTGACGACGATGGCCGGCACGTCGCAACTGGCCGCGCCCATCAGCAGTGCCGGAGTCGTTTTGTCGCAACCGGTGAGCAGCACCACGCCGTCAATCGGGTTGCCGCGAATCGCTTCTTCAACGTCCATGCTCGCCAGGTTGCGGGTGAGCATGGCGGTCGGGCGCAGGTTGGATTCGCCGTTGGAGAACACCGGGAATTCCACCGGGAAACCACCGGCCTCGATCACGCCGCGTTTGACGTGCTCGGCGATCTGCCGGAAATGCGCGTTGCACGGCGTCAGCTCCGACCAGGTGTTGCAGATGCCGATGATTGGTTTGCCGTGAAACTGATGGTCGGCGATGCCCTGATTCTTCATCCAGCTGCGGTACATGAAGCCGTTTTTGTCGGCCGTGCCAAACCATTGGGCGGAGCGCAGGGTGGGTTTCTTATCAGACATGATCGATTCTCTTATTGTAAGACTATTGTTTGCGAGCTTTGGCCTAACATAAGCTCAAAATCGACGGTTTGGAAGTGTTGTTGGGTAATTAGTATTACTATATAGTCGTTTTCGACGGAGGGATTGGCCCTGGTGGTTTTCCGCGAGAGGCGTCCCCCGAGGTTCTATAACAACAACAATCGGAGACCGATCTCATGAGCCAGGAACTGCGGCTTATCCGGCGTATCACGCTGAAACTGATTCCCTTCCTGATCCTGCTGTACCTGATCGCCTATGTGGATCGCTCCGCCGTCGGCTTCGCCAAACTGCACATGGGCGCCGACATCGGCATCGGTGATGCGGCTTACGGCCTCGGTGCCGGCCTGTTCTTCATTGGTTACTTTCTGCTGGAAATCCCCAGCAATCTGATGCTTGAACGCTTCGGCGCCCGGCGCTGGTTCGCACGAATCATGATCACCTGGGGCGCGATCACCATCGGCATGGCCTTCGTCCAGGGCCCACACAGTTTCTACGTAATGCGCTTTCTGCTCGGCGCGGCGGAGGCGGGATTCTTTCCCGGCGTTCTGTACTACATCACCCAATGGTTCCCGGTGCGCCATCGCGGCAAAATCCTCGGGCTGTTCATCCTCTCCCAACCCATCGCGATGATGATCACCGGCCCGGTCTCCGGCGGCTTGCTAGGCATGGACGGCATCCTCGGTCTGCATGGCTGGCAGTGGCTGTTCATCGTCATCGGCACTCCGGCGATCCTGCTCACGTGGCCGGTTCTGCGCTGGCTGCCGGACGGCCCGCAGCAGGTGAAATGGATGGATCAGGCCGAGAAGGACTGGCTCAGCGGCGAGCTGAAAAAGGATCTGCAGGAATACGGCCAGACTCGTCACGGCAACCCACTGCATGCGCTGAAAGACAAACGCGTGTTGCTGCTGGCGCTGTTCTATCTCCCGGTAACCCTGAGCATTTATGGCTTGGGTCTGTGGTTGCCAACTTTGATCAAGCAATTCGGTGGCACTGATCTGGTGACCGGTTTCGTGTCTTCGGTGCCGTACATTTTCGGCATCATCGGTTTGCTGATTATCCCGCGCAGTTCCGACCGTTTGAATGATCGCTACGGCCATCTGGCGGTGCTGTATGTGCTGGGTGCGATTGGTCTGTTTCTCAGTGCCTGGCTGTCATTGCCGGTGGCGCAACTGGCGGCATTGTGTCTGGTGGCGTTCGCACTGTTTTCCTGCACGGCGGTGTTCTGGACCCTGCCGGGACGATTCTTTGCCGGGGCCAGTGCAGCGGCCGGGATCGCGTTGATCAACTCGGTGGGCAACCTCGGTGGCTACATCGGCCCGTTCGTGATTGGCGCGCTGAAGGAGTACACCGGGAACCTTGCTTCGGGCTTGTATTTCTTGTCGGGGGTGATGGTCTTCGGGTTGATTTTGACGGGTGTGGTTTATCGCTTGCTCGAGCGTAAACACGTGCTGCCAGTCGAGCAATTTGCCGCCAGTGCCAGAGGCGCAACCCGCACCTGATCCCTGGCTCCCACAGGGTTTTGCAGTGTTTTGAAGGCTTGTTTACAGGAGAAAATCCATGCATCTGGTTCAATTCGAATTGAGTAACCGCGAGCGCCGGGTCGGTGTGGTCGAGAACGGTGTGGTGCGCGAAGTGCAGAATGCGCGCAGCGTGCGTGATCTGGCGTTGTCCGCCATCGAAGCCGGCAGCAGCCTTGAACAGCAAGTCAAAATCCACGGCCTGGGCATCAGCCACGACTACGCTGAGCTGCTGCAAGACCTGCGCATCCTGCCGCCGCTGGATCACCCGGACCCGGCGCACACGCTGGTCAGCGGCACCGGTCTGACGCACCTCGGCAGCGCTTCGGCCCGCGACAAGATGCATCAACAGGCCGGCGATGATGCGGCGCTGACCGACACCATGCGCATTTTCAAATGGGGCGTGGAGGGCGGTAAACCGGCAACGGGGCAGGCCGGCGTGCAGCCGGAGTGGTTTTACAAAGGCGACGGCAGCATCGTTGTGCGTCCCGGTCAGCCATTCCCTTTGCCACCGTTTGCCGAAGACGCCGGCGAGGAGCCGGAGATGGCCGGCCTGTATGTGATTGGCCACGACGGCAAGCCGTATCGCCTCGGTTTTGCGGTGGGTAACGAGTTCTCCGACCACATCATGGAGCGCAAGAATTACCTGTACCTTGCGCACTCGAAATTGCGCAGTTGCAGTTACGGCCCGGAACTTCGCGTCGGTGAGCTGCCTCAACATCTGGCAGGCACCAGCCGCATCCTGCGCGACGGCGAGGTGCTGTGGCAGAACGAGTTCCTCAGTGGCGAGGCGAACATGTGCCACAGCCTGGCGAACCTCGAATACCACCACTTCAAATACAGCCAGTTCCTGCGTCCCGGCGACGTGCATATTCATTTTTTCGGCACCGCGACGCTGTCGTTCGCCGATGGCATTCGTACTCAGCCCGGCGACGTGTTCGAGATCAGCCAAGCCGAATTCGGCGCGCCGCTGATCAACGGCATCGTTCCGGTTGACGCGGTTTTTCACCCGGACAGCATCGGCACCCTTTAAGGAGATCCCATGACTCAGATTCTCGGTCACAACTACATTGGCGGGCAGCGCAGCGCGGCCGGCAACGTCAAATTGCACAGCGTTGACGCCAGCACGGGCGAGCAACTGCCGCACGATTTCATTCAAGCCACCGCTGAAGAAGTCGACGCCGCCGCCAAAGCTGCCGCTGCTGCCTACCCGGCGTATCGCAGCCTGAGCGCCGAACGTCGCGCGCAGTTCCTCGATGCAATCGCCGATGAACTGGATGCGCTGGGTGATGATTTCGTCGCCGTGGTCTGTCGCGAAACCGCGCTGCCAGCGGGGCGCATTCAAGGCGAGCGCGGTCGCACCAGCGGCCAGATGCGCCTGTTCGCCAAAGTCCTGCGTCGCGGGGATTTCTACGGTGCGCGGATCGATCTGCCATTGCCGGATCGTCAACCGCTGCCACGTCCGGATCTGCGCCAGTACCGCATCGGCCTCGGCCCGGTCGCCGTGTTCGGCGCGAGCAACTTTCCATTGGCGTTTTCTACTGCCGGTGGCGATACCGCTTCGGCGCTGGCCGCCGGTTGCCCGGTGGTGTTCAAGGCTCATAGCGGCCACATGGCCACCGCCGAATTGGTCGCCGATGCGCTGATCCGCGCGGCGGAAAAAACCGGCATGCCGGCGGGTGTTTTCAACATGATCTACGGCGGCGGTGTCGGCGAGTGGCTGGTCAAGCACCCGGCGATTCAGGCCGTGGGCTTCACCGGTTCGCTCAAGGGCGGTCGGGCGCTGTGCGACATGGCCGCAGCACGCCCGCAACCGATTCCGGTGTTTGCCGAGATGTCGAGCATCAACCCGGTGATTGTGCTGCCGCAAGCGCTGGCTCAGCGTTCAGAACCTGTGGCCCGCGACCTCACCGCATCGGTGGTGCAGGGGTGCGGTCAGTTCTGCACCAATCCGGGTCTGGTGATCGGTATTCGCTCGCCGCAGTTCACGGCGTTTGTGCAGCAAGTCGCTGGGTTGATCGGCGATCAACCGGCGCAAACCATGCTCAATGCCGGCACGCTCGGCAGTTATGGCAACGGACTGCAAAAACTCTTGGCTCATTCAGGGATCGAGCATCTGGCCGGCAATCCGCAGCAAGGCAATCAGGCCCAGCCGCAATTGTTCAAGGCTGACGCAAGCCTGCTGATCAATGGCGATGAAGTGCTGCAGGAAGAAGTGTTCGGCCCGACCACTGTGATCGTCGAAGTGGCGGATCAGGCGCAACTCAGCGCTGCGTTGCACGGTCTGCACGGGCAACTGACGGCAACCATCATTGGCGAGCCGGCGGATTTCGAACAGTTCGCCGAACTGACGCCGTTGCTGGAACAGAAGGTCGGGCGGATTTTGCTCAATGGTTATCCGACTGGTGTCGAGGTGTGCGATTCGATGGTGCACGGCGGGCCGTATCCGGCGACCTCCGATGCCCGTGGCACTTCGGTGGGTACGCTGGCGATTGACCGCTTCCTGCGCCCGGTGTGCTTCCAGAACTATCCGGACAGCCTGCTGCCGGAAGCACTGAAAAACGCCAACCCGCTGCGCATCCAGCGCCTGGTCGACGGCAAGCCATCGCGCGACGCGATCTAAGCTCTTAACGCATCACCTGTGGGAGCTGGCAAGCCAGCTCCCACAGGGGATCGACTCCGACAATAAGCTATCATTGCCCCTTTCCCCCCTAGAAAGACTGTTTGCCATGACTGCCCAAACCCTTCTCGACGTCCTCGAACACTGCGACATGGTTGAAATCGATGGCCTGCACGCCTTCGAATTTTCCCTCGACGAAGACGACAACCTGCATATCGAATGCATTGATGGCCGAGCGGCCAAGCACTGGGAGTTCACCCCCGCGCAAGTCAGCGCAGCCACGTTCGATACGGATTTGCAGAGCTGGCTGATTGTCGGCGATTCCGGCGAGCACCGTCTGGTTTGCTCGCAAGCCTTCGGCGGCAGCAACGATGACGAGGAAGAATCGAATGAAGATGCGTAATTTCTGGCCACTGCTGATGGCCGGCAGCGTCGGCGCGATGGGGCTGTCCACGGCCTCGGCCGAGAGCTTCCAGTTGCTGGTCGGTTCGTACACCGCCGGCAGCAGCCAAGGCATTTACCGGATGAATTTCGACAGCGCCACCGGCCAGATCGACGCCAAGCCGCTGCAAGTAGTCGAAAACGAAAACCCGTCGTGGCTGACGATCTCCAAAGATCAGCGTCACCTGTTCGTGGTCAACGAAAACGGCCCGGGCCAGAAAGATCCGGTCGGCCGCGTCAGCAGCTATGCCATCGATTCCAAGACCCATGCGCTGAGCCTGATCAGTCAGGTGCAGAGCCTGGGCAACGAGCCAACTCATTCGAGCCTCAGCGGTGATGCCAGCCACTTGTTCGTCAGCAACTATTCGGTGGTTGAAGATCCGGGTGGCACCCTCGCGGTATTGCCGGTTGGAACTGACGGCAAGCTGAAGCCGGTGGTGCAGATGAGCGCCCACCCGGCCAGTCGCGTCAATCCTGAGCGTCAGGCATCGAACCACGTGCATTCGACGGTTTCCTCGCCGGACGGGCGCTACGTGTTCTCCAATGATCTGGGCGCGGACAAGGTGTTCATCTACCAGTTCGACCCAAAGGCCAATCCAGAGCTGCCGCTGACTCCGGCGAAAGCTGCTTCGGTGCAACTGCCACCGGGCAGCGGGCCGCGTCATCTGCTGTTCAGCGCCGACGGCAAACATGCCTGGCTGAGCATGGAAATGAGCGCGCAGGTCGCCGTGTTTGATTACCAGGACGGCGTGCTGACCCAGACGCAAATGATCGATCTGGCAGCCGGCCAGCCGACTTCGGACAAAGCTGCCGCGGCGCTGCATGCGTCTGCTGACGGCAAATTCCTCTATGTCAGCAACCGTGGCACCGCCAATCAATTGCTGGTGTTCGCCATTGACCCTGCGACCGGCCAGCTCAAAGAACTGCAGCGACGCTCGGTGGAAGGTGATCACCCGCGCGAATTCAGCCTCGATCCGAGCGGCAAGTTCTTGCTGATTGCCAACCAGAAAAGCAACGCAATCATCGTGGTCGAGCGCGACGCCAAGACTGGATTGCTCGGCAAAACCGTGCAGAAGCTGCCGATGGACGCGCCGAGCGACCTGAAGTTTCTAGTGCGTCAATAAGCCGCAGGCCCCGGATCGCGGGGCCTGCGTCTTTGTATTAATCGCGCTGATAACAGCTAATGCTACAAAAGATTTCAAACGAGTAACTCTCGAGCGTTAAGTTGGCTTCACCGCCCAACGGGGCAAGCAAGCCAACCGAACACGAGGGTTACCGCCATGAACTTCAATCTTTTCTCCGTGATTGCCGCATCAGCCATCTCCGCCACTGTTGCGTTGCCAGCCAGCGCCAGCGCTGAAATCAGCGACAAAAAATCCCACGCCCAGAGCTACACCCAGAAATATCTGCAGCAGAGCGCGAACTTCTACGCGGCGCTGGACCATAAAATCCAACACTGAAATGCTCTCGCAGAACTCCTGATCCCCTGTAGGAGCTGCCGAAGGCTGCGATCTTTTGATCTTGTTTTTTTAAAAGCAAAATCAAAAGATCGCAGCCTTCGGCAGCTCCTACACGTGTGTGCAATGTTCAGCGATAGATATTACTTAGGGCCGAAATAGAGCAGCTTAATGATCAATCAGGCTGATGCTTACTATGGAAAACGCTGAGTGGTTCGGCGGTATTTTTTGATCGATTCTGTGGACCTCGAAACATGTCCACGGAGCACAGATCATGGCCCATGCAATCATCACTTCCGCCAAACGCGGCGCCTACCTGGCCATCGGTCTGTACCTGGTCATGGTGCTGTTCGTCAGCTTCGCATCGCAGTCGCAACACAGCTTTGACGCGCCTATCGAGGTCGCGCATCCCGGCATCCAGTTCGAACACCGTGCGCAAAATGCAGCGGTCGACGGTGCTGAATTCGCAGGAGTCGCCGGGGCATGAAAGGCTACAGATTATGGGTCATCGCCGGACTGGCGTTCATGACCAATGGTGCATCGCTGTTGGGCATCGGCCAAGGCTCGGTAGGCTCACTGGCCCGGGCGATAGAAACCAATCACAGCATCGCGCATAACATCGAACGGGCTAACACGCTGGGTCTGCTCGCCGGCAATCCACCGAGCAAAACGCCGGCCAATTTCCTCGGCCCGTTCGAAGTGGATTGCTCGGCACTCGGCATGTGCGCCGTCCTCGCCTGAATCACTTTTTCATGATGGATGTGAAGAGGTCCGATTCGAGAAAACGTTCAAGCCAAGCCTGCAGGCGGACGTACGGCGTCTGCGCAAACCACTCGCGATCTACATGGGCAAACTGGCGCACGAACGGCAGCAACGCAATATCGGCCAGGCACGCATGGTCAGCCAGGAAATAATCGCGACCCTTCAGCAGCTCCTCCAACTTGGCCAGAAACAACTCCCCCTCGCCGCGATAAACCTCCATCGGCTGCTCGGGATAACGCTCGGCATACTTGTAGCGATTCAAATGCACCTTGAACACCTGATCATTACCCTCGATCAGCTTGTCCATCCACAGCGCCCCGAACGAATCATCCTTGAGCAACCAGTCATCCGGATCGTTCCGCGCCAGCGCCCAGCGCATGATCTCCAGGCTTTCATCAATCACCTGTCCGCCAGCATCCAGCACCGGCACCGTGCCCTTGGGCGAGATTGCCAGCATCTCGGCCGGTTTGGCCTTAAGGCTGACCTCGACAATGTTCACGGTCACGCCCGAAAAACGCAGCGCCATCCGCGCGCGCATCGCGTACGGGCAGCGGCGGAACGAATACAGCGTATTCATTTCACCTCCAGCGTGCTCAACCCATTGCCCTGACGCTGTACCTGAATCTGCACCGGGATCCGCTCGTGCATTTCCTGTACGTGGGAAATCACCGCGACCTTGCGCCCCTGCGCCTGCAAACCATCGAGCGCATCCATCGCCAGTTGCAGCGATTCCGGATCGAGACTGCCGAAGCCTTCGTCGATAAACAGCGATTCGATCTTCAGTGTGCTCGACGCCATTGAGGCCAGACCCAGCGCCAGTGCCAGCGACACGAGGAAGGTTTCGCCACCGGACAGCGAGTGCACCGAACGCAATTCATCACCCATTTCGGTGTCGAGCACCAGCAGGCCGAGCATGCTGCCACCGCGTTTCAGGCGATAGCGTTTGACCAGTTGGCGCAGTTGCACGTTGGCGTGATGCACCAGCAGATCGAGGTTGTAGGCCTGGGCGATCTTGCGGAAAGTGTCGCCGGTGGCCGAACCGATCAAGGCATTGAGACGTGCCCAGCGCTGATACTCGGCATAGGCGTCGGCGATCTGTTGGGCCAGCGCCTGATTGGCGTTTTGCCGACGCTGATCCTCGGCCTGCTCGGCGCGCAGCTCGGAGCATTGCTGTTCGCTGATGACGCACTGGTTCTGCAGATCATTGAGCGCTGCCGACAGTTGCTCGGCCTCAAGGTTGCCGTTGTGTTGTGCCTGATGCGCGAGCAACTGGCGTTCGCGCTCCTGCACCAGAACCCTGGCCTGTTCGATGGCTTTTTCATTGTTCTGCAAGCGCTGACGCAGCTCGCTGACCTGCGCGTCATCGACCTGCAGCAGTTCTTCGAGGCCGCCGTCATCCAGCTCCGGATGACCGGCCCGCCATTGCGCGATCTTGCTGGCGAGTTCGCCGTGTTCGCTTTCCAGTGCGAGCAAACGTTCCTGCTGCGCCTCAAGCTCGGCAGCTATTTTCACCCGTTGAGTGCTTACGCTCTGTAGCTCTTGAACCGTGCCGGCCTCGGTAGTGCGTGCGGTTTCCACAGCCTGTTCAAGCTGTTGTTGCCAGTGTTCAGCGCTGCGGTGTTCGCCGAGCAACTGGGCGAGTTTCTGCTGGCTGACCTGTTGCTGTTCGTTGAGTGCCTGGAACTGCTGTTCAGCAGTTTGCAGCTGTTGCACGCGGGACTGCTGGCGGTCTTGCTCTTTTTCCAGCGTCTGCTGACGCTGTTGTTGCTCGGCCAGTTCTTCTCTCTGCTGATCGAGTTGTGCCAGACGCTCGGCAATCTCGCGGTCGAGTTGCATGAAGGTCGCCGCCGGTTCGACGCGCAACGCTTCCAGAGTATCGGCCGGCAGCAGGCTGGCAAATGCGCTGAGCTCTTCGTCCAGACGCTGACGATCATTACTCAATTGCTGCTGCTGATTGCTCAGGTGTTGCGCCGCTTGCTGGTGCGCAGTTTCGGCCTCGCGCAGCTGTTGCGTCAGGCGCGCGGCGTCCTGTTGCAGGGTGAGCAGGGCGCTCTGGCGCTGCTCGTCCTGGCTGATGCTCTGGTTCAACTGGCTGTTTTGCTGGGTCAGCCAGGCGTCACGTTTTTGCGCATCCTGATTGAACAGAGATGCAGCCAACGGATGCGCTTCAAGACTCGGCGTCAGTGCTTGCTGCTGGTTCGCCAGTTGTTCCTGCTGCTGCAACAGTTCCTTTTGCCGGGCGATTACGCCGCCGACTTCGGCACGCAGTTCGGTGAGCTTTTCCTTGAGCTGATCCACCGCGTTCTGCGCGTTGGCCTGTTCGTTTTCATCATGGCGGCCAAGACTTTGCAGCAGCGCTTCGGGCTGATGGTACGGATGCTCATGACTGCCACACACCGGGCACGGCTGATCATCCTGCAACTGCGCGCGCAACTCTTCGACACTGGCACTGCGCGCCACACGCTGACGCTCCAGCAGTTCGCGGGTGACGTTGAGAGTCTGCTCGGCGATGGTCAGCTCGGCTTTGGACTTGACCCCGTCCTGAGTCAGGCGCTCGCGTTCTTCCTGTGCCGCGAGTTGCCGCTGTTGCAGCTCGGCGCTGCGCTGGTCCAACTCCTGCTGAGTGGCCCACAGCCGCGACAGGTCTTCGATGGCGCGTAGCTGTTTGCGGTTGTCCTGCAACAATCCGCCGAGCATGCCGATCTGTTCGGCGACAGCGTTCGGCTCGGCGCCGGCTTCCTTGAACAGGACTTCCAGTTGCTGCTTCTGCGTGGCGAATTCTTCGGCGCTGCGCGTGGCGGTTGCTTCTAGCGTCGCCAGTTCACCCTGGCCTTTGTTCAAGCGATTACCGATCAGCATCAACTGCTGCAAACGGTCGCGATAAGCGTTCCACGCATCGCTCAGTGGTGCCAGATGCAGACTCTGCTCAAGCTCGACGGCGATGCGCTGCAAGCGCTCGCCGACTTCCACCTGCTTGTGTTGCATTGCTTGAATCGCACTTTGGCCTTGGGTGCAGGCCTGTTGCGCATTCTGTTGGGCTTCGCCACTTTGTGCGGCGTCTTTGATCAGACGGGCGAGGGTGCTTTGCTCGTCGAACGCCTGGCGCACCAGCGGGGCACTTTCGGCTTGCTGTTTTTGCGCTTCGCTGAGGGCGACTTGAGCGGCGGCGAGGTTCAGATCGAGCTGCGTCTGACGCTCGCTCAACTCAGCGTGTTGCTGGGTATGCGTGGCAATCTGCGCAGCCAGTGGCGTCAGCAGCGCGTCGATTTGCGCTTTGCGCGCAAACTGATGCCGTTGCGGCGCGAGTTGTTCGAGGCGCGTCAGTTTCAGGCGTTCGCCGACCAGGCTGTCATGCTCCAGTTCAGCGCTGTGCAGTTGCTCGGCGGCAGCCTGTTGCGCGTCCTGTAGCAGGCGCAAATCCTTCAGCCAGGTGTGTTGCTGCTCAAGCTGCTTGAGCTGCGCCTGCTGCACTTTGAGTTGCTGCTGAGCGGCGTTGAAGCGCTCGTCGAGTTCGGCGCGGGCTTCGGCGGTCAGCGGCGTGACGCCAGTGGCCTGATCCTGCAACAGCTTGTGCGCTTCGCGGGCCTCTTTGGCCTTGTCGAACGCGCGACGGCCGAGGCGAGTGTAAAGCGCGGTGTCGGTGAGTTTTTCCAGCAGTTCGCTGCGGTCGTTGTCGTCAGCCTTGAGGAAGGCGCTGAACTCGCTTTGCGCGAGCAAAACGGCACGGGTGAACTGTTCGAAATTCAGCCCCAGCGCCGCTTCGAGTTGCGCCTTGTACTCGCCTTTCTGACTGGCCAGCAGTTGATCCTGATCGATGTCACGCAGGCTTTGCCGACTGGCTTGCAACTTGCCACCGGCCTTCTCGCGCGCGCGATTGGCCTCCCAGCGCGCCCGGTAACGCCGACCATTTACACCAACAAAATCGACTTCCGCATAGCCTTCACCGGTGCCGCGCCGCAGTAGGGTGCGCGGGTCGCCAGTGGCGATTTCACCGTCGGCGTCCGGCACTTTGGCGTCACGGCTGGTGTTATTCAGGCGCGGCACCGTGCCGAACAGCGCCAGACACAGCGCATCGAGCAAGGTACTTTTACCGGCGCCAGTCGGGCCGGTGATTGCAAACAGGCCGGCACTGGCCAGCGGTTCGGCGGTGAAATCGATGTCGAACGGGCCGGCCAGCGAGGCGAGGTTCTTCAAACGAATCGCGAGAATCTTCATGGTTGCTCGTCCTCCATTTGCACGTCTTGCAGCAGTTCGGCGAAGTCCTTGAGCGTCTGTTCATCGACCTCGCTGCCGTAGTTGTCGAGCCAGGCGCGGCTGAACAATTCCTGCGGCGAGAGCTGGTCAAGTTCGATCAACGCGCTGCCGTCCTCCGCACCGTCCGGGCCACCGCTACCGGCGTATTCGGCGGCAATGCGCACCAGACGCACGGCTTTGCCTTGCAATGCACCTTCGATTTGGTGGCGCAGATCCGGCTGCGGCTCGTCGAGCGTCACGCGCACTTCCAGCCATGGTTGACGCTGGGTTTCAGCGAGAAGGTCGATGTTCGGCAGATCGGCCAGTTGCAGCAGAATTTCTGCCAGCGGCATCGGGCCGATGCGTTGCAGATTGACCGCGCGCGGGATCAGTTTCGGTTCGACGCTGATCAGGGTTTCGCCGTCGAGCAATACTTCGAGAATCTGATGCTGATAGCCAATCTCGGAGAACGACAGCGGAATCGGCGAGCCGCTGTAGCGAATGCGCTCCTCGCCGTTAACCTTCTGCGGCTTGTGCAAGTGGCCGAGGGCAACGTAGCTGATGCTCGGCCCGAACAGGCTGGCGGGTAGCGCCTCGGCGTTACCAATGATCAGGCTGCGCTCGGAGTCTTCGGAAACCGAACCGCCGGCCATGTGCGCATGGCTGATCGCAATCAGCGCCTGACCCGGTTTGCGCTTGGCATTGGCGGCTTCGATCAGCCATTCATGGACTTGACCGATGCCTCGCAAATAGTTATCCCCCAGATGTGCGCCGGTGACTTCGGCAGGCCGCAGGAACGGCAGCGCCAGACACCACGCGGCGATCTCGCCTTGCGCATTCGGCAGCGGCAACAGCAGGCGTTCGGCATCCAGTTGCCCGTCATCCAGCCACAACACCCGACCCAGCGCATGCGTGCGCAAACGCCGCATCAGCGGTGCAGGCAATTCAATGCGCGAGCCGGAATCGTGATTGCCGGCGATCATCACGATGGTCAGCAATGGTTGCTGCTCGTGGGCACTGACGATGAAGTTGTACAGCGCTTCCTGAGCTTTAACCGGCGGATTGACCGTGTCGAAGATGTCGCCGGCAATCAACAGCACATCCGGCTGCGCCAGTTTCAGTTGGCCCAGCAGCCATTCGAGAAAGCACGCATGCTCGAAATCGCGCTCCTGGCCGTGCAGGTTTTGCCCAAGGTGCCAGTCGGAGGTGTGAAACAGACGCAAGGCGGACTCCGTAACAGAAAGAGGTGATAGCCGCAGATGGAGAGGGCGGCGAAAGAGGAGGGAGTTTACTGGCAATCGGGTCAGGTTGCCCGAAGGGGATGAAAATCAACAGATCGTCCGATCGCGGCCCGAGCCTGCGGAAGCTTCAGGGGAAATGCATTGCAAATTGTCGGAGCTGCCACAGGCTGCGATCTTTTGAGCTTACTTCGGATAAAGCGGCGGCAACCCGCTGTCACCCACCGGATCCTGCACCCGCTCCGCCGCCGGGATCGCCCGAATCGCCCGCCATAAATCCTCACCTTGCCAATGCTGGCCGGTTTCGCTGTAGAGCGCACCGTTGAGGCCATCCAGCGCATCCGACAGCGGCACAAACCGCGCCGCCATATCCGCCAGCGTTTCCGGCTGCTGCCGCGCCCAGGCATCCAGCGCCTGCCGCGTTGCGTGCGGGTCGTTGGCCTGACTGGCACGCTTGATGTCGTCCATCAATGTGCGGGGGCTCGGGCCGGTTTGCGCGGCACGCAGGATCGCCGGTTGCCAGCGCGCGCGCCACCACAGGCCGAAGCCGAGCAGGGTGGTGCAGGCCAGAATCATGGTGCTGAGTTTCCACCACCACAGCGCTTCACTGTCGGCGCCGCCGGCCATTTGCTGGTTACCGGCCGGGGTGTCGACTTGCAGGCTCGGATTGTTCAGCACTTGCAGGGTGCGCGCCGGCAGGCTGCTGTGTTCCAGATGATCTTCGAAGGTGTTCCACCAGACCACGTCCACCGTCGGCAGCTCGATGGCGCCGCTGCGACTCGGTACCAGCGCTTCGCGCTCCTCGCGACTGCCGATCAGGCCTCGTTCGCTGTTCTGATTGGTCAGCACCGGTTGATCTGGATAGCGGCGCAAACCGTTGGCCTCGGTCGCGGGCAGCGGCGGCAATTGTGAGCTGGCCTGGCCTTCGACCCGGAGTGTCAAGCTGCGGGTCAGGGAGTCGCCGACTTGCGTGTGCTCCGGTTCCGGGCTCCAGCTCTCGCTCAACGTCAGGCTGCGCGCCGGTAGCCACGGCGCGTCACTCGGATACGTCATCGGCTTGGGTTTGACCGTCAGCGGAATCTCCACCGAGCTGATGCGCATCAGCTTGCCCGGTTTCGGCCCTTGCGCCGCCGTAGCGTCCTGCGACGGCTGGGCGTCGACCAGTGTGGCGCTGAAGGTTTGCGGCGCGATAGTCAGCAGGCCGCTGTGTTGCGGGTAGATCGCGTAGCGCATTTCGATCACGCCGTGGCGCACACCATTGATGTCTTTTTCGTAAGTACGCATCTCGCCCAGCTGTTCGATGCGCGCATCGGCGATCTGCAACGGGGTCAGGCTGCTGTCGTCATACAGCGACACCGAATGGTAGATGCGCAGGGTCAGAATCACCTGGGCCTGCACATACACGCTGGACTGATCGAGACTGGCCTCGATAAACACCGGGTCCTGCGAATTGTTGTCTTCGCGGGTGTCGCTCTCGACCACTTGCACGGTGATCGGCTGACTCTGCGTGTCACCCAGTTGCAGCGCTGGAATCACCACGCTGCCGTTCTGCTTGGGCAGCAGGGTGATGATCCAGCGCGTGGTCGCACGGTTGGCGCCATTGAGCGTGTTGAGTTGGTTGACCTGACGGGTGCCACGCACTTCGAACTGTGCCTCCAGCGGTGCCAGATCCGGTTTGCCGAACTGCGTGACATCGTTGGATTCGAGGGTCAGCTCGACCGTCTCGCCGGAGTTCAGGCGACTGCGATCCACACTGGCTGTCAGCTCGGCCGCGTGGGCAGATGCTGTGCAGATCAGCAGTGGCAGCAAGAGGGCGGTGAAGCGGGTCATCGAGTGTTTTCCTGATCCTGATGTTGTTGCTGTTCGTACCAGAACTTGCGTCGCAGCAGTTCGCCCGGATCGTCCGGGATCTTGCCCAGCCATTGTTCCAATGCCTGGCGTTGCTCGCCGGCGAGGTTGTCCTCGCTCGGGTGCAGCGTCGGCGGGGTGCTTTGTTGTTCGCCTGGCTCGCTTTCCGGCAACTGGTTGGCGCCCGGCAGTGGCGGAGCAGTTGGCGGCGGTTCGGCGGCCGAATCGCTTGGTTGAACCTCGCCTGAGGTTTCATTTGTACCTGCCGGCGGTGGAGTGTTTGCCGGCGGTGTGTCACCACCCGGAGCGTTTTGCTGATCGGTCTTGTTGTCCGGTTCAGCCGGCGGTGGAACATTTTTCAGCTTGAGCAGATTTTCCACCAGCGCCTTGTTGGTCAGCGCCGGGCGCAGATCTGGCTGGCGCTCCAGTGCCTGTTCGTAGGCATCCAGTGCCGCGTCCAGCTCGCCACTTTTGGCCAGCGCATTGCCTCGATTGTAGTGGGCGTGCGCGTCGTTGCCTTCGGCAAAGCGCTGAGCGGCGCCACTGTAGTCGCCGGCTTCGTACAGCGCCACCCCTTGCCACTGCGGATCTTCGAAATGTTGCGCGGCCTCGGCGGGGCGCTTCTGTTTGAGCAGGTGCAGACCCTGTTGGTCGGGGCGCAGCCACAGGTCTTCGAAGTCGAACGCATAACTCGGTTGCGGCAGGCAGAACAGCAGCGGCAGGCAGAACAACCAGCCACGCCGACCGGCGCAAGCCGCCAGCAACAGCAGCGGCAATAGCAGCCAGTAACCCTGATCAGCCCAAGTGTCGAGACGCAGGGTCTGGCCATCGTTGCGCAGGCTGCGCGGACCGTCGAGCAGGCCAAGTTCGCCCAGATCGGATTCATCGAGACGAGCAATGCGATACTCGCCGCCCACTGAATTTACAAAGCTGTTGAGCGCGGCGCTGTCGAGTTGCGGTACGCGGATTGCGCCTTGTTCATCCTTGAGGAAACTGCCGTCCTCCTGCGCAATCGGCGCTCCTTCCGCGGTGCCGACTCCGAGCATCAGCAATTGCGCCGATTGCCCGCTCAGCGCCTGACGAATGCCTTGGCGTTCCTGTTCCGACAGCGACGAGCCGATCAGCAGAATCCGCCCTTGGCCGAGTGCGCCTTGTTCGAGCAACGCCAAAGCTTTGCTCACAGCCAAATCAGCGCGATGGCCGCTTTCCGGCATCAGCGAAGGCTTCAATGCGTCGAGCAGATTACGACTGGTCGCCAGATCATCCGACAGCGGCACCAGCGTATGCGCGCTGCCGGCGTAAACGACAATCGCGGTCTGCGCATCGCTGCGCACTTGCAGCAGATCGAACAGTTTGCGCCGCGCCTGTTCCAGACGCGTCGGCGGCGAATCGGTGGCGAGCATTTCCGGGGTCAGTTCCAGCACTACCACCAGAGGATCGGCAGGCTTCTGGCTGATCTGCTCGACGCGCTCCCAGCTCGGCCCGAGCAACGCCAAAACTGTCAGCAGCCAAGCCACGCCAAGCGCAACCCACGGTAGTTTGCTGTCGCGACCGCTACCACCACTGAGCAAAGTGGCGTGAAATGCTGGCGGCAAGATCATCTGCCAGCGCCCGGCGCGTTTCTGCCGATGCCACAGCAACCAGATCATCCAGCCCAGCAGTGGCAAAAGCAGCAACCACCAAGGGCGAAACCAGTGCGGCCAGAGTGCGATCATCGGCGCCTCCGCAGACGCAAGCGCTTGAGGCGGTCGCGCCAGTCAGGCAGAGGGCTTTGCAGATAGAGTTGCTTGGTCAACAGGCGTTGCAGCGGGTTGTCCGGCCACAATTCGCGTGCGACCAGCAGCATGCTCAACCACAGCGCCAGTGCCAGCGGCCAGTGATACAGCGCCTGGGCCGGGCGGGCCTGGGTCGGTTGCTGAGTCACCGGTTCCAGTTGATCGAGAGTGTCCTTGATCGCTTGCAGCTCCTTGGCGTCGCGGGCGCGGAAGTAGCGACCGCCAGTGGCCTCGGCGATGGCTTTGAGAGCCGGTTCGTCGAGATCCAGCGTCGGGTTGGCGCCGAGCAGGGCGGTAGCGCCGCTTTCTGCCGGATCGGCGCCTATGCCGATCGGATAGATCTTCACGCTTTCGTTAGCCGCCAGACGCGCAGCGGTCAGTGGATCGATTTCGCCGCCATTGTTGGCGCCGTCGGTGACCAGAATCAGCACCCGGCTCTGCGCCGGACGCAGGCGCAAACGCTTCAGTGCCAAGCCGATGGCATCGCCAATCGCGGTGTTCTTGCCGGCAATACCAATGCGCGCTTCGTCGAGCCAGACCCGCACCGTGCGCCGGTCAAAGGTCAGCGGCGCTTGCAGATACGCCTGGCTGCCGAACAGGATCAATCCAACCCGATCACCCTCGCGACTTTCGAGGAAATCGCCGAGCAGATGCTGCACCAGCGTCAGGCGGCTGACGTCTTCGTCCTTCCACTGCATGTCGGGGAAATCCATCGAACCGGACACGTCCACTGCCACCAGCAAATCACGCCCGCTAGCCGAAATCGGCAGCGGCTCGCCGAGCCATTGCGGGCGCGCGGCTGATATCAGCAAAAACAGCCAGAGCAGCATGAACGGTGCTTGTTGGCGCCACGCGGGCAGATTGGCCCGGGCGCGGCGGCGGGCGAGGCCTTCGAGGTCGGCGAGGAAGCTGACTTTCAGCGCCGGTTCGCCGCTGTCGGCCACCGGCAGCACGAGGCGCATCACCCACGGCAATGGCAGCAGCAGAAACATCCACGGCCAGGCAAATTCAAACATGCTTGCGAATCCAGGTATCGACCGCTTGAGTCAGACCGGCGATGGCCTTGTCATCGAGTTTGCACTCGGGTTTGTACGCGCCTTCGACCAGCACCATCCAGCGCGTCAGACCAGCGGCGGGGCAGCGATTGTCGAGGAATGCCAGCCATTTGCGGCCGTTGAGAGTGTGACTCTGGCTATACGGATAGTGATTGCGGCATAGGCGTTTGAGCAGACCATTGAGCTGCTGCAACCAAGCGCCGGCCGGGGCGCCGTCGTAGGGCTTGGGCATTTGTGCGAGTTCGGCGAGTGCGGCGACACGCACCGGGTCCAGCGGTATTTCCGCGCGAACGATCGGGCGCTTCTTGATCGGGATGAAACGACGCAGGCGCCACAGCGCCAAACCGATTATCGGCACCAGCAAAAGCAGCAGCCACCAGCCCGGCGCCGGAGGCCAAAAGGCAATCGGTGGCGGCGAGATCAGCGGTTGCAGCTTTTCGAGGTCGTTCATCGACCTTTCCCCGGTCGCTGCGGATTGAGGAACTCGCGCAGTTGCTCGACCATTTCGCTCTGGGTGCTCAGGGGCATCAGCAGCACCCGCAGTTTCTGCGCGAGCAATTCCCAGCGGGCGATGCGTGCTTCGGCTTGCGCGCGGTAGGTCTGGCGCAGTTCAAAGTTGAGGGTGTCGAGCTCGAGTTGCGCGCCGCGCTCGGCGAATCGCAGCAGACCAGCAGCAGGCAAAGCGTGATCGAGTGGATCGGACAATGGCAAGAGCAGCAGGTCGCAATGACGCGACAACAGGCTCAGTTGCTGCTCGGCACTCTCGGACAGCGCGCGCTCATCACAAATCACAATCGCCAGACTGCCCGGGCGCAGCACTTCGCGCGCACGCCTCAGCGCCACGCCAAAGGCATCGCGATCCGGCTCGCGCTCGGTGTGCAGCGATTGATTGACCTTGACCAAGCGGTTGAGCAGTTGCAGCAGGCTCTGTTTGCTGCGCCGAGGTTTGATTTCGTAGTGCTCGTTATCGCCGAATACCAGCCCGCCGACCCGGTCGTTATGACCCAGCGCAGCCCAGCCGATCAGCGCCGCCGCCTGCGCCGCGAGTACCGATTTGAACATCAGCCCGGAGCCGAAAAACAGCCGCCGGCTCTGTTCGACCATGATGAAAATCGGTCGCTCGCGTTCCTCATGGAACAGCTTGGTGTGCGGCTCTTGAGTACGCGCAGTCACGCGCCAGTCGATGGTGCGCACGTCGTCGCCGGCCTGATACACGCGCACTTGATCGAAGTCGACGCCACGCCCACGGAATTTCGAGTGATGCAGGCCGATCAGCGGGCTGCGCTGGCTCGGCGTGGAAAACAGCTGTACTTCGCGCACCCGGTGGCGCATTTCGATCAGGTCGGCGAGAGTTGCGCGTACGCCGGGTTCGGAAGGCAGGGAGGCGTTCATCGGGGTCAAGCGACGGCTACGACGTCGAGAATCCGCTGCACGACGCGATCCTGGTCGATGCCGGCGGCCTCGGCTTCAAACGACAGAATGATGCGATGGCGCAACACATCGAACAGCACCGCTTGAATGTCTTCCGGGCTGACAAAGTCGCGCCCGGCCAGCCAAGCGTGAGCACGGGCGCAGCGGTCAAGGGCAATCGAACCGCGCGGGCTGGCGCCGTAGGCAATCCACTCGGCCATTTCCGGGTCGAACTTGGCCGGGTTGCGCGTGGCCATGACCAGTTGCACCAGGTATTCCTCCACGGCGTCGGCCATGTAAAGACCGAGGATTTCCTTGCGCGCGGCGAAGATCGCCTGCTGGCTGACCCGACGTTCAGGTTTGGTCTCGCCGTTCAGCGCTTCGCCACGCGCCTGTTGCAGGATGCGCCGTTCGACGGCGGCGTCGGGGAAACCGATCTTGACGTGCATCAGGAAGCGGTCGAGCTGGGCTTCTGGCAGCGGATAGGTGCCTTCCTGCTCGATTGGGTTCTGCGTGGCCATCACCAGAAACAGCGGCGAAAGCTCGTAGGTGCTGCGTCCCACACTGACCTGACGCTCGGCCATGGCCTCGAGCAATGCCGACTGAACCTTGGCCGGGGCACGGTTGATTTCGTCCGCCAGCACCAGGTTGTGGAAGATCGGGCCTTGCTGGAACACGAAGCTGCCGGTTTCCGGGCGATAGATCTCGGTGCCGGTGATGTCTGCCGGCAGCAGGTCGGGCGTGAACTGGATGCGATGGAACTGGGCTTCGATGCCCTCGGCGAGTTCTTTGATCGCTTTGGTCTTGGCCAGCCCCGGCGCGCCCTCGACCAGCATGTGGCCGTCGGCGAGCAGGGCGATGAGCAAACGCTCGATGAGTTTTTCCTGGCCGAGGATCTGCGTTGAAAGAAAGGTTCGCAGCGCGAGCAGCGCTTCACGATGTTCCATCGATGACTGTTCCTGGAAAAGGTCGCCCCGGCTGTTCGAACAACCCCGGGGCTGGGGGCGTTACTTTAATCCATCGCGGGGGGTGGCGACTAACGGCATTTTGCGCAAAGTGCGGGAAATGACTGGGGGAAATGTTGGAATTTTGTAGGCGGGGGAGTGTTGAGGTAGCAGTTATGGCCTCATCGCTGGCAAGCCAGCTCCCACAGGTTCTGGGATATACACAAAATCTGTGTTCACCACGGACACTGTGGGAGCTGGCTTGCCAGCGATTGGACCGGTGCAGACACCCTCAAATCTGGCTAATGAAAGTGCCAGTCCCATCCAGAATATTCTTCAAGGTCAGCTCTACTTCGGCCAGATCCACCATGTTCGCGTCATAAGTGATTTCCAGCACGTCATCACCGTTGAGCACATCGGCATCGGCGGCAGCGATTTCAATCTTCAGCAGCGTCGGGGTCAGCGTGACTTTCACACCATCCAGCGTCGACGGCTCGCCATCCAGTGTGATCTCCAGCTCTTCCTCGTCCGGGTAGCGGCTCATCAGAAACATTTCGCCCTTGTCGCTGTGGCAGCAGAGCATGGCCATGTTGTCTTCTTCGTCGTCGCACGGGTTGACGATCAAAAGGGCTGTGGTCATTTGCATGGGGGAATTCCTGCCTCGGTGGGCGTATTGGTCGCAATAAAGCCCAATTCTGCCAGCCCTCGGGAATTTCTGCTCGGACAAGTGTCTGAGCAGGGGCGTGACCGTCGTGAGGGTGTCGGGTCATTTCATGTGCGGATGTTTCGAAAAAACTCACCCAAACCGCCTGAATCCGGCGCTGACTGCTAGTGTTGTGCGATGCATCGCGCGTTGTTTGCGTGCCCGTGAACGAATATGTCGCAGCACCGCAAGCAGACACATTGTCGCAGTCGTTAAGCTGCGCAACGGATGAGCACCTGCAAAGGCATTGTCGCTGGCCCGCCAACGGCGCCCGACAGTCGCTTTTGCAGATGCCCATTCACGGAGGTGAATGTGACCTGAGTGTCTCGTCCAGCTTCACCCACCTGTCATCCTGTTTCCTCTGCCCGAGATTCAGGAACAGGCTGACGGATCGCCCCGAAAGGGGTTTTGCACGCGACGCTTCCATCAATAACAAGCCCAAGCGGAGTACCACAGATGGCGTTCTTCACCGCAGCCAGCAAAGCCGACTTCCAGCACCAACTGCAAGCGGCACTGGCGCAGCACATCAGTGAACAGGCACTGCCACAAGTGGCGCTGTTCGCTGAACAATTCTTCGGCATCATTTCCCTGGACGAGCTGACACAACGTCGCCTCTCCGACCTCGCTGGCTGTACTCTTTCTGCGTGGCGCCTGCTTGAGCGCTTCGATCACGCGCAACCGCAAGTGCGCGTCTACAACCCTGATTACGAACGCCACGGCTGGCAGTCGACCCACACCGCGGTCGAAGTGCTGCACCACGACCTGCCATTTCTGGTCGACTCGGTACGCACCGAGCTGAACCGCCGCGGCTACAGCATCCACACCTTGCAGACCACCGTGCTCAGCGTACGCCGTGGCAGCAAGGGCGAGTTGCTGGAAGTGCTGCCGAAGGGCACTCAGGGCGACGGCATTCTGCAAGAGTCGTTGATGTACCTGGAAATCGACCGCTGCGCCAATGCGGCCGAGCTGAACGTGCTGTCCAAGGAGCTGGAACAGGTACTCGGTGAAGTCCGCGTTGCGGTGGCCGATTTCGAGCCGATGAAGGCCAAGGTGCAGGAAATCCTCACCAAGCTCGATAACAGCCAGTTCGCCGTCGATAGCGACGAAAAAACTGAAATCAAGAGTTTCCTGGAATGGCTGGTGGGTAACCACTTCACCTTCCTCGGCTACGAAGAGTTCACCGTTACCGATGAAGCCGATGGCGGCCATATTCAGTACGATCAGAACTCGTTCCTCGGCCTGACCAAACTGCTGCGCAACGGCCTGACCTACGAAGACCTGCGCATCGAAGACTACGCCGTCAACTACCTGCGCGAACCGACCCTGCTGTCGTTCGCCAAGGCTGCGCACCCGAGCCGTGTCCACCGTCCGGCTTACCCTGACTACGTGTCGATCCGTGAAATCGACGCCGACGGCAAGGTCATCAAAGAACACCGTTTCATGGGCCTGTACACCTCGTCGGTGTATGGCGAGAGCGTGCGGGTCATCCCGTTCATCCGCCGCAAGGTCGAAGAAATCGAACGCCGTTCCGGCTTCCAGTCCAAGGCTCACCTGGGCAAGGAACTGGCGCAGGTACTTGAAGTACTGCCGCGTGACGACCTGTTCCAGACCCCGGTCGACGAACTGTTCAGCACCGTGATGTCGATCGTGCAGATCCAGGAACGCAACAAGATTCGCGTGTTCCTGCGCAAAGACCCGTACGGTCGCTTCTGCTACTGCCTGGCCTACGTGCCGCGCGACATTTATTCCACCGAAGTTCGCCAGAAAATCCAGCAAGTGCTGATGGAGCGCCTGAAGGCTTCCGATTGCGAATTCTGGACCTTCTTCTCCGAGTCCGTATTGGCGCGCGTGCAGCTGATTCTGCGGGTCGATCCGAAGAATCGTCTGGACATCGATCCGCTGCAACTGGAAAAAGAAGTCGTGCAAGCCTGCCGCAGCTGGCAGGACGACTACGCCGCACTGACCGTGGAAAACTTCGGCGAAGCCAGCGGCACCAACGTGCTGGCTGACTTCCCGAAAGGCTTCCCGGCCGGCTACCGCGAGCGCTTCGCTGCGCATTCGGCCGTGGTCGACATGCAGCACTTGCTGAGCCTGAACGACAAGAACCAGTTGGTGATGAGCTTCTATCAGCCACTGGGTCAGGTCTCCGGTCAGCGCGAGCTGCACTGCAAGCTGTATCACGCCGACACGCCGCTGGCGCTGTCCGACGTGTTGCCGATCCTGGAAAACCTCGGTCTGCGCGTGCTGGGTGAATTCCCGTACCGTCTGCGCCACAACAATGGCCGCGAGTTCTGGATTCACGACTTCGCGTTCACGGCTGCCGAAGGTCTGGAGTTGGACATCCAGCAACTCAACGACACCTTGCAAGATGCGTTTGTGCACATCGTGCGTGGCGATGCCGAGAACGATGCGTTCAACCGTCTGGTGCTGACTGCCGGCCTGCCTTGGCGCGACGTGGCGTTGCTGCGTGCTTACGCGCGTTACATGAAGCAGATTCGTCTGGGCTTCGATCTGGGCTACATCGCCAGCACCCTGAACAACCACACCGACATCGCTCGCGAACTGACCCGGTTGTTCAAGACCCGCTTCTATCTGGCGCGCAAGCTGTCCGGTGATGATCTGGACGACAAGCAACAGCGTCTGGAACAGGCGATCGTGACCGCACTGGACGACGTTCAGGTGCTCAACGAAGACCGCATCCTGCGTCGCTACCTTGACCTGATCAAGGCGACCCTGCGCACCAACTTCTACCAGACTGACGCCAACGGCCAGAACAAGTCGTACTTCAGCTTCAAGTTCAACCCGCACTTGATTCCTGAGCTGCCGAAGCCTGTACCGAAGTTCGAAATCTTCGTTTACTCGCCACGCGTTGAAGGCGTGCACCTGCGCTTCGGCAACGTTGCTCGTGGTGGTCTGCGCTGGTCCGACCGTGAAGAAGACTTCCGTACTGAAGTCCTCGGTCTGGTGAAAGCTCAGCAAGTGAAGAACTCGGTCATCGTGCCGGTGGGTGCGAAGGGCGGTTTCCTGCCGCGTCGTCTGCCACTGGGCGGCAGCCGTGACGAGATCGCGGCCGAGGGCATCGCCTGCTACCGCATCTTCATTTCGGGCCTGTTGGACATTACCGACAACCTGAAAGACGGCACACTGGTGCCGCCGGCCAACGTCGTGCGTCATGACGACGATGACCCGTACCTGGTGGTTGCAGCGGACAAGGGCACTGCGACCTTCTCCGACATCGCCAACGGCATCGCCATCGACTACGGCTTCTGGCTGGGCGATGCGTTCGCCTCCGGTGGTTCGGCTGGTTACGACCACAAGAAAATGGGCATCACCGCCAAGGGCGCGTGGGTTGGCGTACAACGTCACTTCCGCGAGCGCGGCATCAACGTTCAGGAAGACAGCATCACGGTAGTGGGCGTCGGCGACATGGCCGGTGACGTGTTCGGTAACGGTCTGTTGATGTCCGACAAGCTGAAACTGGTCGCGGCTTTCAACCACCTGCACATCTTCATCGATCCAAACCCGGAAGCTGCCAACAGCTTCGCCGAGCGTCAGCGTCTGTTCGATCTGCCGCGTTCGGCGTGGTCGGATTACGACACCAGCATCATGTCCGAAGGTGGCGGCATCTTCTCGCGCAGCGCGAAAAGCATCGCGATCTCGCCGCAGATGAAAGAGCGCTTCGACATTCAGGCTGACAAGCTGACCCCGACCGAACTGCTGAATGCCTTGCTCAAGGCGCCGGTGGATCTGTTGTGGAACGGCGGTATCGGCACCTACGTCAAGGCCAGCAGCGAAAGCCACGCCGATGTCGGCGACAAGGCCAACGATGCACTGCGCGTGAACGGCAACGAACTGCGCTGCAAAGTAGTGGGCGAGGGCGGTAACCTCGGCATGACCCAGCTGGGTCGTGTGGAATTCGGTCTGAATGGCGGCGGTTCCAACACCGACTTCATCGACAACGCCGGTGGCGTGGATTGCTCCGACCACGAAGTGAACATCAAGATCCTGCTCAACGAAGTCGTGCAGGCCGGCGACATGACCGACAAGCAACGCAACCAGTTGCTGGCGAGCATGACCGACGAAGTCGGTGGTCTGGTGCTGGGCAACAACTATAAGCAGACTCAAGCGCTGTCACTGGCGGCCCGTCGCGCATTACCGCGGATCGCTGAATACAAGCGTCTGATGAACGATCTGGAAGGCCGCGGCAAACTGGACCGCGCCATCGAGTTCCTGCCGAACGAAGAAGCGCTCAACGAACGCATCGCCGAAGGCCATGGCCTGACCCGTGCCGAGTTGTCGGTGCTGATTTCGTACAGCAAGATCGACCTCAAAGAGCAGCTGTTGAGCTCGCAGGTTCCGGACGATGACTACCTGACCCGCGACATGGAAACGGCGTTCCCGCCGACTCTGGTCAGCAAGTTCTCTGAAGCCATGCGTCGTCACCGCCTGAAGCGCGAGATCGTCAGCACCCAGATCGCCAACGATCTGGTCAACCACATGGGCATCACCTTCGTGCAGCGACTCAAAGAGTCGACCGGCATGAGCCCGGCGAACGTGGCTGGCGCTTACGTGATTGTGCGTGACATCTTCCATCTCCCGCACTGGTTCCGTCAGATCGAAGCCCTGGATTACCAGGTTTCCGCTGACGTGCAACTGGAGCTGATGGACGAGCTGATGCGTCTGGGTCGTCGCGCTACACGCTGGTTCCTGCGTGCCCGCCGCAACGAGCAGAACGCTGCCCGTGACGTCGCGCATTTCGGTCCGCAACTGAAAGACCTGGGCCTCAAGCTCGACGAACTGCTCAACGGCGAAATCCGCGAAACCTGGCAGGCGCGTTATCAGGCGTACGTCGAAGCCGGCGTGCCGGAGTTGCTGGCCCGCATGGTGGCTGGCACCACGCACCTGTACACCCTGCTGCCGATCATCGAAGCGTCGGATGTCACCGGCCAGAACCCGGCAGACGTGGCCAAGGCCTACTTCGCCGTGGGCAGTGCGCTGGACATCACCTGGTACCTGCAACAGATCAGCGCTCTGCCGGTTGAAAACAACTGGCAGGCACTGGCCCGTGAAGCGTTCCGCGATGACGTCGACTGGCAGCAACGTGCGATCACCATCTCCGTCCTGCAACAAGGCGACGGCACACTGGACGTGGAAACCCGTCTGGCACAGTGGATGGCACTGCACGAGGGCATGATCGCCCGCTGGCGCGCCATGCTGGTGGAAATCCGTGCGGCGAGCGGTACGGATTACGCCATGTACGCGGTGGCCAACCGTGAACTGCTGGACCTGGCTTTGAGCGGGCAAGCGGTGGTGCCTGTCACTGCTGCTGCGGAGCTTGAAACTGCTTAAGCAAGCCGTGAAATGAAAAACCCCTGTATCGAAAGATGCAGGGGTTTTTTTATGTCGGCTCGTCTCGCGTTGGGGATATCGCGATCAGTTTTTCAGCGGAATCAGCACCTGTTCATCGGGCGAGAGCACCATGAATACCAGCAACTTGGCAGGCTTGCTCTTGCTGGCGTTTTTCGACACCAGATGCTCGGAACCGGCCGGTTCGTACCAGAACTGGCCTTTCTTGTAGGTGATGGCCTGTTCGCCTTTGACCTGGGAAATCACTTCGCCCTCCAGCACATAAGCCATGGCGGTGCCTTCGTGTTTGTGCGCGATGGATGACTGGCCGGGCTTGTAGTCGACTTCGATCATCATGGCTTTTTTGCCGGGGACGTTTTTCAGCGGTTGGTCTTGCAGGATCGAGACCTTTTCCGAGGCCTCGTGGGCCATGGCGGAAAAGGAAATGCTGAGGGCGAGTGCGGCGGCGAAGCAGTGCAGGGCTTTCATGGCGGATTACCTGTGAAGTGGGGGAGTCGGTAATCACAGTAGTCCGCGTGCCGGGGTATTCAAACGGCCAATATTCGGGAAGATCGGGTGACCAATTGCGGGCATTAAGATCAAAAGATCGCAGCCTTCGGCAGCTCCTACACAGATCAATGTAGGAGCTGCCGAAGGCTGCGATCTTTTGACCTTGTTTTTAAACGATTGGAAAAGAGTTGAAATCCACACTATTGGCCAAGCGGCTATCAATCAGGTCGATAAACCCCTGCGCTTCCGGGCGATTGAAATGCGCCTGCATCGCCGCTTCCGACTGCCAATGCGCGCTGACCGTCCAGCGGTGGCTGTCCTCGGGGCAGCGGTCGACCATGTAGGAATCGCATCCCGGCGTCTGGCGCAGGGTGTCGACGATGCGCTGCAACTGCTTGCCAAGCTCTTCGGAACGGCCGGCCGCAGCCTGCACCTGCACGGTGTTGATCACTTCGTTGGACATTGCTCACACTCCTGAATCAGGCCGGACGAATCCTGCTCATTGAGGGATAACGCCTGTGCAGAATAGGCCTGCGCCCCTCGATCACCAATAACCAATCGGCGGTTTATCGGCTACACCAATCTATCAGGCGACTTGTTGCAGAATGTCGCGCAGACGATCCAGCGCGATGTCGATGTCGAGCGTCTCGATGGCGCCGAAGCCGAAGTACAACCCGCTGCGAGCCGGTTGCTGATGATAGAACGTGTCGATGGAATACAGCCCGACCTCGACCTTTTTCGCCAGCTCGATCACCAGCGGCAAGTCAATCGGCACCCGGCAATACACCGCCATGTGAAACCCGGCGCTGGCCGGAACCGCTTCCAGCCATGGCGCCAGATCGCTGGCCATGCGCACCAGAATCCGCTCGCGGCGCTGGGCGTAGATGGTGTGGCAGCGACGGATATGCTTGAGCAGGCAACCCTCGGCGATGAACTTGGCCAGCGCCCATTGCGGCAGAGTCGAGGCGTGCAGATCGGTCAGTTGCTTGGCGCGAATCACCGCTTCGAGGATCGCCGGCGGCAGGATCGCGTAACCCAGACGCAGCTCTGGCAGCAGGGTTTTCGAGAAGGTACCGACGTAGGCGACGATGCCGCGCTGATCGAGATTGTGCAGTGAATCAGTCGGGCGGCCCTCGTAGCGAAACTCGCTGTCGTAGTCGTCCTCGATGATGATTGCGCCCAGCTCATGCGCGCGCTCCAGCAACGCCTCGCGTCGCGCCTGACTCATCGGCATGCCTAACGGAAACTGATGCGACGGCGTTACATAAATCAGCCGCGTGCCATCGGGAATATGCTCGACCTGCATGCCCTCGGCATCGACCGGCACACCGACCACCGTCGCCCCATGCGTGCCGAATAGCAGGCGTGCCGGCGGATAACCGGGATCTTCCATCGCCACCAGACTGCCGGGGCGCAACAGCACGCGGCTGATCAGGTCCAGCGCCTGCTGCGCACCGTTGCACACCACGATGTCTTCTTCCTGGCAGTTCACCCCGCGAGAAAACGCGATGTGCCGCGCGATTGCATTGCGTAGCGCTGGCAAGCCTTCGGCAAAACTGTAGAAGCCCTTTGACGCCGCTATCTGTCGCAGCGCGTGAGAGACGCAACGGCGCCAGTCATCGTGGGGGAACTGGCCCTTGCTGGTGGCGCCGCCGATGAAGTCGTAACGCAGCGAACCCTCAAGCGTCGGGTGGCGCAGGAACACCGGCAGATTGCGCCAGCTCTCGATCACCTCGGCTGCGGCCAGTTCCGAATGACTTTGCTTGCGCTGAACGGTCGCGGGCCGCGCGTTGACGTAGGTGCCTTTGCCGATCACGCCGGTGAGGAAGTTCTCGTAGGTCAGCTGCGCGTAGGTGTCGGAAATGGTCTTGCGCGAGATCCCCAGTTGCTCGGCGAGCAAGCGGCTCGGCGGCAGTTGGGTGCCAGCCGCCAAGCGCCCGGATTCAATGGCACCGCGCAGTTGTTGATACAACTGACCGGCAAGGTCCTTGCGGCCGTTGATCACGACGTGAAGTTCCATATCGACGGGGCGCTCCGGGCAATTGAGGTGCCGGCCAGATTACTCTGGTTTGCACTGCAGGCTGAAGTTGCGTAGTGCAAATCCCGCAAATTGGACACGTCCCCTGTGGGAGCTGGCTTGCCAGCGATGAGGACTTTGGATCCAGCATTAATGTCAGCAGATATGCCGCCATCGCTGGCAAGCCAGCTCCCACAGGTTTTGTGTTTGGCTTGTAGGCAGTGGTGTGGCGGTTTTGCGTGAAATTGGGGCTGTGATGCGGGCGGGGTAGCGCTTAGGTTATAGGCATATTTCCGTCATGAGAGCCGCATCATGTCCCCGCGCCTGGATTACTACAGCGCTTCGCCCAAAGCGATGAAAGCGATGATTGCCATGGAGGCCCTGACCAGCAACCTGAGCATCGAGCAGCCGCTGCTGCACCTGATCAAGATCCGCGCTTCGCAGCTCAATGGCTGCGCGTTCTGCACCGACATGCACTCGGTCGACGCGCGCCGCGCGGGGGAGAGTGATCGGCGTTTGTATTCGCTGGTGGTGTGGCGCGACAGCGATTTTTTCAATCCGCGCGAACGTGCTGCGCTGACGTGGGCCGAGGCGGTGACCCTGCTTTCTCAAAGCCACGTGCCTGACGACGTTTACCAGTTGGCGCGCGAGCAATTCAACGAGGCGGAAATGGTCGATCTGACGATTGCCGTGACCACCATCAACAGCTGGAATCGCCTGGCGGTAAGCTTCCGCCAAACCCCCAGCGAGTAATCATTTGCCGATCAACAACGGCGAATTCCCCGGATTGACTGGTGGGCGCTGCGGTTTCACCGAGGTGCCAAAGGTATTGCCCATACGCGTACTGGTCGCCGCTGGCGTCGCCAAACCAACCTGATTCGGCGCGCGTTTGTTCACCGGCACATTCAGCGCCTCTTGATTCTTCTGCGCCGCCGCCGCGCCTTCTGGATTGTTGCCCATCTGCTGGCTCAGACAATCGTAATTCGGCGCCTTATAGCCGCCGACCGTGACTTCCACGCAACCCAACGGTTGCTCGGCGTGCGCGACATTGAGCGCGGATATCAGCAGCCCGCCAAGGGCGATTTTCCACAGTGCATGCATGTTGGCCTCCTGGCCGGCCCGGACGGGCCGCTCTGCCTCTGAGTCTAGTGCAAGCGTGCTGACAACCCCGTGATGGTTTTTTTGCAGTGACCGTCACACCAGATTCATAAACAGCCCTCAGGATGACGGTTTTCAGGGGTATCCCAGCCGTGCAGCGAGGCAGTGCCAGGGACGGTTTTGTGCGTTCAGCGCTTTTGCGCCGGGTCTGCCTGGGGCTGCTGCTTGGCCTGCTGTCTGGCAAGTGTCTGGCCGAAGCGCTGCCGGCGGCGATGCGTGTGACGCTGCACATTCCCGCTCAGGATCTGGCGCCAGCGCTGGACCAGTTCAGTCGTGCCACTGGCATGGCGGTGCTGGTCGACAGCCAGTTGAGTCGCGGTCGTCGTTCGCTGGCAGTGGACGGCGAGTTCACCGCCGCTCAGGCGTTGCGCCAGTTGCTCGGTGGCAGCGGATTGATGGCGCGCTATGCCCGCGACGATGCGTTCACTTTGCAAGTGGCGCAGGTCGAGGACGTAGCGCAGCCGATGGAAAAACCGGTGCCGGGCAGCGCGGCAGTCAATCGCAGTTACGCGACCGCAGTGCAAGCGGCCATCGAGCGCAATCTGTGCCGTTCGCCGCTGACCCGGCCCGGGAGTTTTCGCGCGGTGTTGCAGTTGTGGATCGGCCGCGATGGCATGGTGCAACACAGTCGCCTGCTCACCTCGACCGGTGATGTGCGCCGCGATGCCGCGCTGGTAGACAGTTTTCACACGCTGAAAATCGACCGACCGACACCCGGCGCACTGCGCCAGCCGGTCACCTTGCTGTTGTTACCCGAATCCTCAGGAAAACGCATGGAATGCACACAACGGGAAGGAGCCTCTGAAGCATGAAAGACCCCGAACACCGTTCGATGGTCGAGCTGTTCCTGGCGTCCTACGAGGACTTTCGGGTGCGCCTGCGCAGGCGACTGGGTTCGGAGGATCTGGCCAACGACGTGCTGCACGAAACCTGGCTGCGGGTCGACCGCATGGAGACGCCACCGAACATCGCCAGCCCTAACGCCTACCTCTATCGCATGGCCCTGAACATCGCCGCCGATCGACGTCAGGCCGACGCGCGTTTTCTGACCGGCACTGAAGTCGAAGAACTGCTGCAAATCAGCGACGAAGCGCTGGACCCGGCGCGCGTGGTCGGTGGGCAAAAGGAAATTCAGTCGCTGCTTGACGCATTGTACGAACTGCCTGCGCGCCGTCGCCGGATCTTCATCGCCGCGCGACTGGAAGAAGCGCCGCACCTGGAAATTTCCCAGCGTTTCGGCATCTCCACGCGCATGGTCGAGAAGGAAATCAAAGCCGCGCTGGGGCATTGCGCAGCGAAACTGGAAAGAAAAGTGTTTCAGCGGTTCGGTCGCGGGGCCGGAAAACCGTCATCACCATGAGTCCCGATCAATTCGCTGAGTATCCGTGCGTTTGAACATCTTCCGTCTGACACCTGCCGAGCCAACGGCCGCCGAGCGTCTGCAAAGCGAAGCCCGCGACTGGCTGATTCTGCTGACCTCAGGCCGCGCCACAGTCGCCGACGCCCGCGCCCTGCGCCAGTGGTGCGCGCAAAGCGCTGAGCATGCGCGTGCCTTCGAAGAGTGCAAAGCCCTGTGGCACCTGCTGCAACCAGCGGCCGAGGCTGTGCAGGCGCCGCGTGGTTATGGTCGACGGGCATTTCTCGGCGGGGCGATCGCAGCATCGGCAGCGTTTTTTCTGGTGCGTGGCACGGTTCCTGGCGGGTTCTCCGGGCTGGGGGCGGATTACATCACCGAGGTTGGCCAGCAGCGACGCGTCGATCTGGCGGATGGTTTGAGCCTGGAATTGAACACTCAGACGCGCATCAATCAACGTGCCACGGACGAGGGTGTACAGGGTTTTGAATTGCTCAGCGGGGAAGTTGAAGTTCAAACCGCGCGGCTGCCTTTGGCGATGCAGGCCGGCGGCGGATGGTTGCGCGCCAGTCAGGCGCGCTTCAACTTGCGCAACATTGATCAGCAAGTGTGCGTGACTTGTCTTGATGGGGCGCTGGACATCGATGTTGAAGGCCGACGCCTGCGCTTGGAACCGGGGCAGCAACTGACCTATGACGCACAACAGGTTGGCGCGGTACAAAGCGTCGACACGGCGGCAGTAATGAACTGGCGGCAGAAAGTGCTGGTGTTCAACGGCGCGACCTTGAGTCAGATGATTGATGAGATCAACCGCTATCGGCCGGGGATGTTGCTGCTGCTCAATCGTCAGCTTGGTGAACGGCGGGTGCAGGCGCGTTTCAGTCTTGATCAACTGGCGGGTGTGGCGCTGTTGATTCGCGATGCTTATGGCGTGAAATGTACTGAGTTGCCGGGTGGTGTCGTTGTTTTGAGCTAGTGGGGTTGACTGTGTATATATCCGTTGCTGCGGTAATGGCTGCTTAGGGTTCCGCCCTTACGGCGGGTCACTTTTTCCAGACGCCGAAAAAGTAACCAAAAAGGCTTGCTCCAACGTACGGCCCGCTCGCTTGGGCTCGGGGTTCCTTCGCTCCGGGATCCATCCGGGGGGCATCGCCTCCGGTTTGCTTCGCTGCACCTCCTCTCGATGCATTTGGCTTCGCCAAACGGTCGCTGCGCTCCCACCCCCGGATGAATCCCTCCACTCAGCCTTCCGACGTCGCCCGTGCATCAAGATCAAAAGCTGCAGCCGAGCTAACGCTCATCCTGTTGAGTGGTGGGGAGCAGAGGCGGGGCGCGGTGGGCGTTGCTTTGGCGTTTGCGTTTCTGGTGCGAGTTTGCTCGAGAAAGCAGGCAGCCAGCCGACCGATACCTACCAGCTGTACTCAATCCCTGTGGGAGATTCTATGGTTGAGGGGAAGCCCTCAACCGACTTTCGGTTGGTATTCGTCCTCCCCCTTCAACAGTGCAAATACCACTCGGGCAAGCTTGCGGGCCAGGATCACCAGGG